>NZ_JBIWEU010000003.1:0-156141 GCF_044762675.1 Peribacillus sp. NPDC096448
TGCGGGAAAAGCGTGGCATGGGAGACCCCGCAGGCGCGCGCCGAGGAGGCTCCCGCCCGCCCGCGGAAAGCGAGTGCCTGAAGTGGAAATCAACGTTCCCATATTACAAACCCACAAATAAAACCAATAAAAATTTTGACTTACTGCCAAAAATGATGTACATTACCTAATGGGCGAACAATTTCTATTGAAAAAGACAAAAATATTCGTATATAGAGGTGCATAACATGGAAAACGTGTTTGATTATGAAGATATTCAATTAATTCCTGCAAAATGTGTAGTAAATAGCCGTTCTGAGTGTGATACATCCGTTACTTTGGGCAAACATACATTCAAGTTACCTGTAGTACCTGCCAATATGCAAACGATCATTGATGAAAAGATTGCCATTTACTTGGCTGAAAACGGTTACTTTTATGTAATGCATCGTTTCGAGCCGGAAAAACGACTGACTTTCATTAAAGACATGCATTCAAGAGAATTGATCGCTTCCATCAGTGTCGGCGTTAAAGAAGAAGAATACGGATTCATCGAACAGTTATCGAATGACAACATTGTGCCTGAATACATTACGATAGATATTGCACACGGACATTCCAATGCCGTGATAAAGATGATACAGCATATTAAAAAACATTTACCTGAAAGTTTTGTCATTGCAGGAAATGTTGGAACTCCTGAAGCGGTACGTGAATTGGAACATGCCGGTGCCGATGCTACAAAGGTGGGCATTGGACCAGGGAAAGTATGCATCACTAAAATCAAGACTGGATTTGGAACGGGCGGCTGGCAACTAGCAGCACTTCGCTGGTGTGCAAAAGCGGCAAGCAAGCCTATCATAGCTGACGGCGGCATTCGCACGAACGGTGATATTGCCAAATCAGTTCGATTTGGAGCTTCGATGGTCATGATCGGTTCACTTTTTGCCGGACATGAAGAATCTCCAGGCCAAACGATCGAGAAAGATGGAAAGGCCTTTAAAGAATACTTTGGTTCAGCATCTGAATTCCAAAAAGGTGAAAAGAAAAACGTTGAAGGCAAAAAGATGTTTGTCGAGCACAAAGGATCTTTAGAAGATACGTTGAAGGAAATGGAACAAGATCTTCAGTCCTCCATTTCATATGCAGGTGGTACCAAGTTGGAAGCCATCAGGAATGTGGATTATGTGGTCGTTAAGAACTCAATCTTTAACGGTGACAAAGTTTATTAAGAAGTAACGTAAAAAAAGGCCTAATCAATGGATTAGGCCTTTTAAATTATACTTTTTTAACAAATTGGGATTTTAATTTCATTGCACCAAAACCATCAATCTTACAATCAATATCATGATCTCCATCAACTAGACGGATGCTTTTGACTTTAGTGCCCATTTTTAAGACGGATGAGCTCCCTTTCACTTTAAGGTCCTTGATTACCGTAACGGTATCACCATCGTTCAAGGCATTTCCATTAGCATCTTTGATAACCTTCTTTTGATCACCATTTTCCGTTTCCGCTTCCACCGTCCACTCATGGGCGCATTCCGGGCAAACAAAAAGACTGCCGTCTTCGTATGTATATTCTGAATCACATGCAGGGCAATTAGGAAAATCAGGCATAAATTCACTTCCTCCATTCATTATGCCAATTTTAATATAATAATGGTTTACACACAACCAGTAGTCTATTACCTCCCCCTGTTCCTCCCTTCCTCTAGAACCTATAAAGGTTTTACTATATACTTTTAAGAAAAAGCTGGAAAGTGCGGTGAACCCATTGTTTAAACTATTATTGATAGAAGATGATACGACGTTATTCAATGAAATTAAAGATAGATTGGCGCAATGGTCTTATGATATTTACGGAATCGGCGATTTTAGTAAAGTGGTTCAGGAATTCACGGACATAAAACCTGATTTGGTCATCATTGATATACAGTTGCCGAAGTTTGACGGATTTCATTGGTGCAGAATGATCCGGGCCCATTCCAATGTTCCCATCATCTTTTTATCATCACGTGATCATCCTACCGACATGGTGATGTCCATGCAGCTTGGAGCTGATGATTTTATCCAGAAGCCTTTTCATTTCGATGTACTCATTGCGAAGATACAGGCCACCCTTCGCCGTGTCTATAATTACAATACGGAAAAGATCGAACTGAAAACCTGGTGCGGCGCCACCGTGGATTACGAGAAGAATACGGTATCAGCCGAGTCTGGCACAATCGAATTGACGAAAAATGAAATTTTCATCCTGAAAAAGCTCATTGAACAGAAAAACAAGATCGTAAGCCGCGAAGAATTGATCAACAGCTTATGGGATGACAAACGTTTCATAAGCGATAACACCCTTACAGTGAATGTGAACCGTTTACGCAAGAGGTTGGATGAACTGGGTTTAGGGCATTTTATCGAAACGAAGGTCGGACAGGGCTATATCGCCGTAGAAGAGGCAAATGCATGATCAGAAAATATCTCGTGGAAAGGTTCAGCTGGATCACATTTTACATACTTCTTCATCTATTCATTATCTTTGTCGCCTATCTTGATTCGGCCATTCCGTTGAAACCCATACTGTATATTGCCTTTTTATCATTGCTCATGTTCAGTATGTTTTTGATATTCCGCTATAAAAAAGAAACCTACTTTTATAAAAGTTTGGAATCGCGGGAAGACAACCTGGATGTTACGAATATAGCCGAACCAGAGAGCCCTTTCGAAAAAATCATAGAAAACAGCATCATTAATCAAACCGAATTATTGAAGCGATCCGCAGCAATCGGTCAAATGACTTTAGAGCAGGAGAAGGATGAATTATTAGCTTGGATTCATGAAGTGAAGACGCCATTGACGGCGATGCATTTAATGATTGACCGCTTGGATGATGAATTGCTGAAATCACACTTGACTTATGAGTGGCTGCGCATTCACCTTCTTCTTGATCAGCAGCTCCATCAAAGGCGCATGCCTTTCATCGAAAATGATTTGTATATAGAGAAAACCGATTTGGAAACAATAATCTTTGATGAGATTAAAACGCTGCGATCATGGTGCATTCAAAAAGGGATTGGCTTCGACATACAATTGGGCGTAAGCGAAGTGCTTAGTGATGCCAAATGGCTGGCCTTCATCATGAGGCAGCTCTTGACCAACTCGATTAAGTATAGTGAAAACTCAGATATCATGATATATAGCCATGAACAAGCCGGACAAACGGTTCTTGAAGTGCAGGATTCCGGACGGGGCATCGACCCAAAGGATTTATCCCGCATATTTGATAAAGGATTTACATCCACGACAAACCATCGTGACAATGCGGCAACCGGCATGGGTCTATATTTAACCAAGAATGCAGCCGAGTCCCTATTCATCACCATTGATGTTAAATCAGAGCTTGGAACCGGAACGACCGTCACCTTGACCTTCCCAAAAAGAAATGATTTCGTGAATATCACAAGCATGTGACAAAAGTGTCACATGCTTTTATTCTTTGTTCGTCCAAACGAAGGAAAAGAAATACATGGCCTTTTATAATGAGGATATAGAAAAAAAGGAGTGTATCCAAATGAATATATTAGAAGCGAAAAAAATCCATAAAAGCTATGGTAATAAATTCAATAAACAAGAGGTATTAAAGGGTCTCGATATAAGCATACAAGAAGGTGAATTCGTAAGTATCATGGGTGCTTCAGGTTCAGGAAAAACGACTTTGCTGAATGTCCTTTCCTCGATCGATAAAGTCAGCAACGGCACCATTACGATCGATGGTAAAGAGATTTCGGGGATGAAAGAAAAGAATTTGGCCGAATTCCGTAAGAACCACTTGGGCTTCATTTTCCAGGAATATAACCTATTGGACACACTGACTGTCAAAGAAAATATCCTTTTGCCCTTATCCATCACCAAAACGCCCAATAATGAAGCGGCACAAAAGTTTGATAGCGTGGCGAAGGAACTGGGCATATATGAAGTGAAGGATAAATACCCAAATGAAATTTCCGGTGGTCAAAAACAGCGTACGTCTGCAGCACGGGCTTTCATCCATGATCCAAGCATCATTTTTGCGGATGAACCGACTGGGGCGCTTGACTCCAAATCTGCTTCCGATTTACTGAACAAACTAAGCGAAATGAATAAAAAACGCAAAGCGACCATCATCATGGTTACCCATGATCCCGTGGCCGCCAGTTATTGCAGCCGAGTCATTTTCATTAAAGATGGACAAATCTATACTCAATTGAATAAAGGTCAAGAATCCAGACAGACCTTCTTCAAGGACATCATGAAAACACAAGGTGTATTGGGAGGGGTTCAAAATGAGCATTAATCAACTCATCTTGCGAAATCTCAAGAAGAATCTGAAGAACTATTACCTGTATGTGTTCGCCCTGGTCTTCAGTGCCTCCCTTTACTTTGCTTTTGTCACCTTGCAATATGACCCATCGCTGGATGAAGCGGAGGGTACGGTGAAAGGCGCCGCCTCCATCAAGGCTGCATCGATCCTGCTTGTTGCGATTGTTTCCATATTCCTTTTATATGCCAATAGCATTTTCATTAAAAGACGCAGTAAAGAAATCGGCTTATTCCAATTGATAGGCATGACGAAGAACAGGATATTCCGTATCCTGAGTGTGGAAAACCTGATCCTGTATTTCTGTTCCGTATTCCTGGGAATCTTTGTAGGGTTTGCCGCTTCAAAATTGATCATCATGATCCTATTTAAAATAATGGGTGTCGAGGCAATTGCGACTTTTAACTTTTCTTTTCAGCCGCTTGTTCAGACCGTGCTCGTTTTTAGCGCCATCTATCTTTTAATCATGTTGATGAATTATGCCTTCATTAAAAGGCAAACCATTCTATCATTATTTAGAGTGACTTCCATGACGGAAGGAAAAGTGAAAAAGGTTTCGATTTTCGAAATGATCATCGGGTTATTCGGGATCATCCTGATCATTGCTGGCTATGTCATTTCATCCAAATTATTCGATGGAGCTTTTTCAGATATGACCGAGCTTTTTATGGCCATGGTCTTCATTTTGGCAACCGTCATCATCGGTACCTACCTATTCTATAAAGGATCCGTAAGCTTCATCTTTAATATCATCCGTAAAAAGAAAAATGGCTATTTGAATATCAATGAAGTATTGTCCCTTTCATCCATCATGTTCCGGATGAAATCGAATGCGATATTATTGACGATCATCACGACCGTTTCCGCTTTGGCGATCGGTTTATTATCATTAAGCTATATCTCCTACTACTCAGCGGAGAAAATGGCACAAAGCAGTATCCCAACCGATTTTTCGATGACGGATAAGGGGGATGCAGATGCATTCAAAGAAGCATTATCAGACAGTAAAATTGATTATGACGCAAAGGTGATTGACGTCATTCAAGTGGATGTCAATGTAAAGGAAATAATGGAAACGAGCCTGGATGAAGTGAACTTCGATTCGGACATCATGACCGTTCCCGTCATCAGTGATGAATCCGTTAAAGGAATCAACCTTGCTGAAGATGAGACCCTTTTCAGCGGATACAGTAGTATGATGGAGAAGGTCATATCCTTGAAGGATTCCGGAAAGATTGAACTGAAGGGCAAAAATGAAGTGATTCCGCAAACATATATGGGTTTGAATGATGATACCTTCCTGCCCTATTACATCACGAGTGGCGGATTGCCCGTTGCCATTGTAGACCAAACGATATTCGACCGTTTGAAAAAGGATGCCGACCCGAAAATCCAAAAAGTATCATCCGTTAATATCGGCATTGATGTGAAGGATGAAGCTGAACTTGAAAAAGCGAATGATCTATTCAGTAAATTGAATTTTAAAGAAGAACATGTGAATGAATCCCAATTGGAAATGTTCAACACCCAGAAGAAGAATATGGGCCTTATCATGTTCATCGTCGGCTTCTTAGGGTTAACCTTCCTCATCACATCCGGTTGCATCCTTTATTTCAAGCAAATGGATGAAAGTGAAGGGGAAAAATCCAATTATACGATTTTAAGAAAACTCGGATTCACGCGTGGTGACTTACTAAGAGGAATCCAAGCAAAACAAGTTTTCAATTTCGGCATTCCTTTAGTCGTCGGGCTGCTTCACAGTTATTTCGCAGTCCAATCAGGATGGTTCTTTTTCGGGACCGAAGTTTGGACACCGATGATCATCGTCATGGCATTATACACGGTATTGTATTCGCTCTTCGGAATCCTATCCGTATTTCATTACAAGAAGGTCATTAAAGAATCTCTATAATTTCGAAGATACTAAAAGCTCCAGGGCCAATGAGGCCCTGGAGCTTTTAACTGTAGAAAAATTCGAAGAAAAGTGATTTCCACTCCAGGCACTCGCTTTCCGCGGGCGATCTTTGCACCTGCGGGGTCTCCCTTGGACACGCTTTTCTTAGCAGGAGTCTCGTGCCTTCCGTTTCAAGCAAAATTCAGGCAAACTGCAACGATCAGATTATATAAACCCCAAAGAAGTTCCAGCTGCTTTCAGAAATCGGCTCCCTTTCCATCCTGCCAAGCATCCAGCGAATCTTTGGCTAGCCAGTTATTCGGCAGGAATGTCGCCACCCTTTCACTCCAATGGGATTCCATAAAAAAGTAAACCATGAAGGAAATCATCATGGTTCGGGGTGAGACATTCGAACGAGCTTTCCGTTTCCCTTTAAAGTACCCCAGCCGGTTTCATCATTTCCTTGATCAATTCCCTATTGCGCTTTTTAAAGATTTCATTATGGGAAGAAACCATTCCCACTCCGTGAGCGTCAGGCTGGATATATTGTTTTGCCTTGTTTACGGCATTTGCAGCATCTTGAAAAGTGCCTGCTATCAGGTTCAATTTACCTTCATGCTTAAGGATATCCCCGGCTGCGTATATTCCATCCATCGAGGATTCACTTGCAGGAGTGCCTTCAATATAATAGTTGTCGGCAATGGCAATGTCCACTTTACTATTTCGAAGCAGCGATGTATCACGCTCATAACCATGATTGATGATGACTTCATCGATCGGTAAGTAAGAAACCTCTCCCGTTGCGTGATTCGTCAATTCAACATGTTCAATTGATTCATGATCATCGCAGGCGATCAATTTTGTAATCGTCGTATTCAAGAAACAAACAGCAGAGCTTTCCATCAATTGCCTTGCTTGTGATTCATGTCCTGCCAAACTATCTTTCCTGTATGTCAGGTACACCTTTTTGGCGATGGGCTCTAATTCATTTGCCCAGTCTATTGCAGAATTCCCGCCGCCTGAAATGATCACCGTCTTATCCTTGAATCGATTGAAGGACTTAACGGTATAGTTTAGATTGGAGACTTCAAACCTTTCTGCCCCGTCTATTTCCAACTTTTGCGGGTTCAGAATTCCGCCGCCAACCGCGACAATGATCGTCTTGGAAAAGTGCATTTGACCTGAAGCCGTATGTAAAACGAAGATACCTTCTTCATTACGTGTGATTGATTCCACTTTTTCATTCAAGACGACTGTTGGATTGAATGTTAAACCTTGCTCCACTAGCTGCTCAATTAATTTTTCCCCAGTAGTGGGTGTCAGCCCTCCTACATCCCAAATCATTTTCTCTGGATAGACATGAATTTTCCCGCCTAGCCGTGGCTGGTATTCTATCAGTTTAACTTTCATTTCTCTAAGTCCGCTATAAAAAGTGGAGTAAAGGCCTGCTGGCCCTCCCCCAATAACCGTTACATCAAATAAATCTTGCTGTTCCATCTACGTCCACTCCCCGGTAATCAAGTGTGATTGATTATCATTCTCATTTAATGGTACACTCTTTTTTCATTTTTTACAATAAGCAGTCGGGTTAAAATTCAAAAAACGATTCATTCTGCACGTATATATGAGATTGGAAAAAAAAGTGCAGCAATCCTTCATCCCCACTCAAGGATGAAAGATGCTGCACTTTCTTGGCACTGAATGTTAGCTTGAACGAGGTCTTTTCCCGTCTGCTATAAGAAGGTTGATGCGATCTATGAGTTCAGGTAGTTCCTCCATCGTTTTGATGGTGAAGTCTGCGCCGTTTTGCATAAAGATATCTGCCGTTTTTGTGATGAGATCTTGTTTATCTCTTTCTGGCAATCTTGTATACTCATCCAAGCTCAATCCCATCTCGGAGCTTCCGACAATGACACCGACCGACCATACCCCAGCATTCACTCCCTCTTGCATATCGGAAGTGGTGTCGCCTACCTTCACTACCTTCCATGATGCCGCTAACTTCAATTTTTCCATATTCCGATAGATCATGTAAGGAAAAGGCCTTCCAATCGAATGGGTTGCATCCGGGGTTACATGAAAATCCGGGCGATAGCCTTTTTTCAAAGCATTTGCTACGACGACCTCCATCATTGTATCCGTATATCCCGTTGTCGACCCAATCTTCAGGCCGCGATTCCTTAATGCTTCCACCGTCTCGATAACCCCTGGAATGGGATCTGTATAATCCGCCAATGACATCATCAGTGCCGGTTCGAATTCAGCATATAATTTTTCAACGTCTTCCTCATTGAATGGCCTTCCGTACTGTTCTTCCCATAACGAAGATATCCTTGACATGGTCAGCATCGCACGAATATGGTCGATTTTCAGCATGCCCATCGGAGCTCTGGCTTCCTCCATCGTCACGTCCAGTCCAGCATTCTTAAAAATATCCACAAAAACATTCACTGGTGCAAAACATCCAAAATCCACAGCTGTTCCTGCCCAATCCAAAATGATTCCCTCTACCTTATTCACACTGTCACCACTTTCATATATTTTTCTACGATCCTGCCAAGTGCCTCGATATCTTCTTCATAGATTTCGCCAATATTGCCGATTCGGAATGTATCTATGTCAGTCAGCTTTCCGGGGTAAATTACATAGCCCCTCTCTTTGATGAAATTGTAGAAGTCCCCAAAATCAAAGGTTTCAGTTGGAAAAAGGAAAGTTGTAATGATTGGCGATTGTTTATCAGGTGAGATATATGCATGAATGCCCCATTTACCCATCAGCTCTCTCAGCCTGTCATTATTATTTTTATAGCGGGCGAATCTGGCTGGAATGCCGCCTTCTTCCGATAATTCTTCCAATGCTTTAGCAAACGCAGCCACTACATGCGTCGGAGATGTGAAACGCCATTTCCCATCCTTATCCATCTCTTTCCACTGATCATATAAATCCAGGGACAAACTGCGGGCATTGCCTTCACAAGCCAACAATTTCTCAAGCTTTGCAATGACGAAACCAAAACCGGGGATTCCTTGAATGCATTTATTCGCACTGCTGATCAAATAATCGATTCCGAGTTCAGGCACATTCAGCTCAACTCCGCCAAAGCTGCTCATCGCATCAATGATCAAGGTTTTCCCTTGTTCCTTTGAGATCTTCGAAACCATCTCTATCGGATTTAAAATCCCTGTCGTCGTTTCACAATGAACCATTGCTATATGTGTGATGTCACTATCATCCAGTAAAATGTTCCGGATTTCAGCTTCCTTTGGAAATTCATTGTACTCAACGCCATATTCCACATGATTCAATCCGATGCACTCCGCCATTTTCACAATTCGTTTTCCATATGCGCCATTCGTTATGATCAGCACTTTATCGGATTTTGAAAGTGCAGTCGTCAGCACTGATTCTACAACAAACGAGCCGCTTCCCTGCATAAGTACAGCCGTATATTCTCCGTTTGCAGCATATGCCAATTCAAGAAGCTGGGATCTGATTTTTTGTGTGATTTCTTTATAATCATTTTCCCACGTACAGCGGTCAACAAGCATTTCCTGTTTCACCGTACTCGTAGTCGTCAGCGGTCCAGGCGTTAATAGTTTATAAGTATTCATTTTCCTTCACTCCTCACTGTATTCATCATTGTGCTGATTTAAAGAATTCCTGATGCTGTTTTAATAATTCAACCGTTAGGGGCTGCTTGTATTTCTTAGGGTGGGCCGGTTTGTTCTTTTCCGTTACCTTTTCACCTTCATAAAGTGCGACCGGGTAATGTTTCAGCAATTCTTCTCTAGCATCTTTACTGATCGTTTCTGCCATTTTCATCGCTAAACTTGTTTTAGCTTCATCATCTTTATTCACGACGGCAACGGATTCCGTGTAGGAGAAATTCCCCTCAACCGGATCGACAAACTTGATCGGTAAGCCTGACTCTTTAGCCATCACGGCTTGGTAGCGCAAACCAAAACCTGCAGCCACTTCCCCTGCTTGAACTTTATTGATTGGGCCTGAACCTGAGCTCTCAAGATGCGGACCGCTATTTGCTATTAAGTCATGGAGAACCTTTTTCCCCTCTGCGTCACCGTATTGACTGATTATTGCTTGAACTAACAGCCACCCTGTTGAAGAGTCCAGGATATTAGGAATTGAAACGAACCCTTTATATTCCGGCTTTGTTAAATCCTTAATCGAGGTAGGCATCGGCAGGCCTTTTTGTTTAAGCACTTCCGTATTCACAAAAATGGAACCGGTATTTGCCAAAATCGGCGTATAATAGGCTGGATTTTTTTCCAATGCTTTGGTGCTGAATGACAGGTCCTTGAACATGGAGTGCTGATCCTGTGCGCTTTCAATGAAATAGGAACTCATCGTCACGACATCAGCCTCGATTTCATCGCCTTCTGCCAGAAGTTTCCCTCCTAATTCAGATGTGCCTAATGATTGAAGGACATATTTCCCTTCGTATCCGGCATCTTTCAGGGAAGTCTCCATTGCTGCAGTGGCTTCTTCATCGCCATTCGTATAAATGACCACCTTTTCCTCATCCGCTTTGCCGCTGTTACGGCCCACCAATACAAATGCCAAACTTAGCGCAACTAAAGAAAGTAAGGCTATCTTGATCGTTTTAGACATAATATCCCCCTCATTAATGTTTGAATTGTCTTTTTTGATAATGATCACAAAGCAGCTTCACGGCTAGATTTGTAAAAAAGATAAGCAAAGAAAGGATGAATATTTCATTGAATTTGGCAAAATGCTGAAGCTCTTTAATTTTGCTGGCCACTAATGTGGTTTGGGCCGTGACCAAAAAGATGATTCCGCTGATCGTCACCATACTATTGATGAAATAGTAGCTGAACATCTCGATTACCGTAGATGCCGAGTTAGGCAGAATGACACGATAGATTGTCCTGATCCAGCTATCCCCCAATAGATTTCCGGTGGTTTCCCAACCAGGGTTCATTTTGGATAAAGAGTTCTTCGCCATTAAATAGGGTGTTGTAAAGAAGTGGACAATGTTACATAGAATGATGATGGCAAAGGTCCCCTTCCAGCTGCTGCCGTTGAACAGCAGCAAATACGATAAGCCCAAAACCATTCCCGGTACTGTATTCGTCAACATTGAAATGACATCGATTGCCGATTTCCCCTTAAGGGGCGTCCGGACATTCAAAACCGCAGAGCTAAAGGCGATGAACGTTCCCATTACAGCCGTCATCAAGGCGACGAATAAGGAGTTTTTATAAACTGCCGTTAAATCGCTCGATTGGAATGTTTCGATAAAATGCTTTAAGGTGAACGAAAGATCGTAAGGGAAACTAGTTAAAAATGGTGCAATGAACATGACCGCAAATACAGAAAACATCCCTATTAAGACCAGCAGCGAGATACCTCCAAAACATATATCCCTCCCTTTGTGCTGTGTCAATTCTATATCGCTGAACTTGTCATAATGAAAATTAAGTTTTTCGAGATAGTTTAATAGGAAAACACTGAATACTACCGGAATGAGCATGAAAATGGCAATCACTGCACCACTATTGAAATCAGGGATTGAACCTAGCATGACTTGATACAGTTGCGTCGCAACGACGGAGTAGGTCCCGCCGACCGAAGCCGGTATCCCGAAGTCGGTGAAACTCAAGATGAAGGAAAGTACAAAAGCTCCGCCCAAAGTTCCCGACAATGGCCGTATGATCGTATTCATGAAACTTCTTATCGTTCCGTCACCCATTAATTTTGAAACGATGATGAATTTTTTATCCATGTACTTGAAGGAATTATTAATGAGAAGGAAAGCTGATGGCAATGTATAGATCACATAACCTATCAATAATCCATTAAATCCGTATATATCGAATAGATTCCTTCCAAAAATCTTCGTTATGATTCCTTGATTGCCGAAAGAGTAGATGATCGCAAACCCGAATGTGATTGTCGGAAGCAGCATCGGAACAAGGATCCCGGTTTTTATTACACTTTTTAATGGCCTATATAATCGGGTGCAATGGATGGAATAGGCCAGGAAAAAAGCTAAAACGGTCGTAATGACGGCTGTGAGCCCCGATATTTTCACGCTGTTTCCGAATGACTTCATCAACTCTGCATTTGAAAGGACCGTTAAATAATTCGAGAGATTGATTCCATCAGCCGTTTCAAAAGAACGGACGAACAATATGCCAAGCGGCAAGAAAAGAAAAGCGGCAAATAGCAGTAAGATAGGTATATAAATGACTCTCATTGCCGGTTTTACTTCAGGCATACTTTTCACCGAATAAGTTATAAATATTTTCTCTCTTGATCTCCAGTTGTTTAAGAATGAATTCCTTTACGAAATCATTGGCCGGCTGATTGATGATTTCTTGAGGCGATCCAAATTGAGAAATATTCCCTTGATTAATGATCAAAATCTTATCCGACATCGTCAAAGCCTCTTCCGGGTCATGTGTCACTATGATCGTCGTCAGCTTAAATTCGCGGGCAATGGATTTGATGCGTTCCTTTATCGATTCCTTGATCACACCATCCAGAGCACTCAGCGGCTCATCAAGTAAGAGGATCTTCGGTTTCATTACAAGAGTCCTTGCTATCGAAACCCTTTGTTTCTGGCCCCCGGATAATTCGCTGATCCTTTTTTTCAAATGCGGTGTTAATTCCAGGAAATCGATGTATTCCTGAAGCTCTTCCTTGGAAACGGATCCCTTCCTGTTCCTCAATCCATAAACGATATTTTCATAGGCATTCAAATGCGGGAAAAGAGCGTAATCCTGGAAAACGATATTAAATCCCCTGTCTTTCATGGGCACGTTACTCAAATCGGTATCATTGAAAATGATTTTCCCATGATTGATACCCGTCAAGCCCAAAATTATATGTAATAAAGTAGTTTTGCCGCTTCCACTTGGTCCTAATAGTGAAACGATCTCCCCCGTTTTAATTTCAAGATTTATATTATCCAAAACTGATTTTCCATCGAATTGCTTGCTAATATTTTGTAGTTTTAGCAAACCGTTCACCTCCTTTAATACACCCTTAGTATAAAAGCACTTTGTAAACCGAATTTGAGATTTTTGTAAATACTCTGTAAATGTTGAACACTTTATTACTAAGTTCATACTAACTTTTGACCAACTAATGATATTTTTATCATCTATATGTTGAATATGTTCACGGTAAACAGTACACTTAAAATGAATATCAGGAAGATAGATATGAAGAATAGGCGGGTGTAACTTATGCTTCCTCTTGAAAGGCAAAAGAAGATCATCGAGTTATTAACGATTAGAAAAGTAATGAAGATTGCCGAGCTTACTGAAGAAATGCAAGTTTCCATCGAAACCATCAGAAGGGATATAAACCTTCTTACAAGACAAGGAAAAATAGAAAAGATCTATGGCGGCGTTAAGCTGGTTCAATCGAAGTTTGGAGAATCGACGATAGATGAAAGGATGTTCAGTCAATTAGAAGAAAAGGAAACCATCGCCCAAAAATGCAGTGAGTATATCGACGATGGTGATTGCATTTATATCGATAGTGGTTCGACAACCTATCAAATCGCTAAATATATAAAACAGAAAAAGAAACTGACTGTGATAACCAGTTCGATCCCTGTTGTAAATGAGCTCATTCATAGCGATATCGAGATATTGATCATAGGGGGGAAAGTCAGGAGAAATGAACAATCCATCGTTGCATTTGACTACTTATTCAACTTTAGTGAATTGAATATTTCAAAAGCATTCATTTGTGCGAGTGGCATAACCGTTGAAAAAGGCATATCCGACTATAATTTAGAAGAAGCGAACACACGAAAAAAAATCATTGATTTATCCCAAGAAGTCTATGTTGCCGCTGACAGCACCAAGTTCGGGAAAGACGTGACAATCGGGATATCGTCACTGGATAAAATCGATTACATCATAACTGACGATCATTTGCATAAAGATTTCATCTCTTCGTTTAAAGAGACCGGCACACATTTGATTCTTTCTTAAAAGCAAGAAAAAAACGGGAACTATACAGTAGTATGTTCCCGTTTTTCAGTTTGTAGACAAAAGGGGGGCGGTGAATGCCAAATGCATTTGGAATGAAGAACGTTTTAACAAGTCTAATTTTGGCGATCACCTTCATCACAACGTTGATTTCCACTTCAGGCACTCGCTTTCCGCGGGCGGGCGAGAGCCTCCTCGGCACGCCTGCGGGGTCTCCCATGCCATGCTTTTCCCGCAGGAGTCTCATACCTTCCGTTCCAATCAACTTTGTTTTATTTAGAACCCTTTTGTTCACAAACTAGATAATAATTATTTGCCGACAGCTTTTTTGTGGGTTTGTAATATGGGAACGTTGATTTCCATTCCAGGCACTCGCTTTCCGCGGGCGGGCGAGAGCCTCCTCGGCACGCCTGCGGGGTCTCCCTTGGACTCGCTTTTCCCGCAGAAGTCTCATACCTTCCGTTCCAATCAACTTTGTGTTTTAAAAGAAAAAACTGCTGGCTCGTCTTATTCCGAACCCTCTTTAAGACTAGTTTATCCTTCATGTTTTTTTCCTGTACTCCTTAATGGATGGAAGAAATTTGCGACACTCCTGCCGAATAACGGGCTTGGCAGACAGTCGGCGGAAAGGGGAGCGGATTTCTGAAATCAACTGGAACTTGAAATAAAAAAACTGTGTCCTCCATCAATGGAGAGTGGCTCGGTGATTCTCATAAAGTTGAGCCTAGTACCTCAATTAAAATTCCTTTCATGCTGTAGGAGCCATTCCTTTCTCCATAAGCCACCCGCATAACCAGTTAATTTCCCATTTGAACCTATTATTCGATGACAAGGAATCACGATGCTTAACTTATTTCTGCCATTAGCGCTCCCTACTGCCCTAATGGCTTTTTCATTACCGATTGAAACGGCGATGTCTTTATAGGAACCCGTGTTAGCGTACAGGATTCCTGTTAAAGCGTTCCACACGTTTTTTTGGAAGATGGTCCCTTCAAGTATATAAGGAAATGTAAATTCCCTGCGTTCACCTTTGAAATACTCATCAAACTGACTCAAGCACTCCACCAAAACCTTGGGTGTTTGATCTTGCATAATATTTATCTTTGTATCCCTTTCAGCGAACATTATGGAACAGATGGCCTCATTCGTTCCTGATATCTCGATAACTCCAATCGGCGATTCATAATCTAATTTATATAATTCACTCATATAAGGATCTCTCCATTTCTGTATAGGTGGATTACACTCGTTTCTTAAGATTCATGTTGCGATATTCGCTGGGAGAACAATTTTTCAAACGGCGAAATACCTTATAAAAGTTTGAAGGGCTTTGGAAGCCCACTTCAAGGCAAATCTCAAGATTCGTTAGACTTGTGCTTGTTAGAAGGTATGAAGCTTTATCCACTCTGATTTTTTCCAAGTAGGAACGGGGGGTTTCTAATGTTTCCTTTTTGAATAGCCGCTCCAGATAATAGGAACTTACACCGACATGATTGGCAATATCCTTTAATTCAACTTTTTGATTATACTGATTTACCAAGAAAGCGATGATATCTCTTACAAGTCCCAACTGAGGGGAATCATCAACTTCCGGTTGGCATCTTTTGCAAGCACGGAAACCAGCCTTCTCGACTTCATCGATGTCATGATAGAATTTCACATTTATTTTTTTCGGCTTCCTTGACCTGCAGGAAGGGCGGCAGTATATTTTAGTTGTCTTTACTGCCGTAAAGAATAATCCGTCATATTTAGGGTCGCAAGCAATGATCTTCTCCCACATTTCTTCAAAAGAAAGATTTATAACAACAGCCATTATACTCCGCATCCTTTCAGGTTTTAGTTCCCATATAAATGTGAGGTGTCATTCAGCTCTACTATTCGTGCTGTATCTCGCTCTAACAATGCAATGACTTTATCGGATAGGGCATTGCCGAAACTTAGACGTTTCACGCCTAACTCTTCTAGCTCCTTACCATTCGTTAATCCGGGCAAAGATAATACATTTAGGGGAGCGCCTATGTTCAAAGTGATTTCCTTTATTTCATCATAGTTCATTAACCCAGGGACGAATATTCCGCTGGCACCACTCTCCACATACGCTTTTGCCCGTTCAACTGTTTCAAGGAAAGGATTTTCTTTTTGAAAATAAGTATCTGTTCTGGCATTGATGTAAAAACCTTCATACCCACTATAATCCAACGCTTCCCTTATTTTTAATAGTAGGCTGCAGTGTTGGGATATATCTCTTAGCCCTTTTTGTTTTTTGAACGAATCCTCAATATTGATCCCCGCTACACCGACATCTGCCGTCCTTAACACATTATCGACAATCTTTTCTGCGGTTTCACCATAGCCTGCTTCAATGTCCGCGGTGACGGGAATTTTCACATTATCCGCAATTAGTTTAATGATACCTAAATGTCTTTCAAAATCAATCAATTCACCATCAGAATAACCCAGGGAGCTGGCAATCCCCCAGCTTGTCGTTCCAAAGCCTTGAATCCTGATTTCTCGAGGATCAAGGCCGATAATAGATCCCAGTCATTCCCCAATATTAACAGGTCCTTCGAAAAGTGTAAGTCATTGAATTCCTTAATGTTAGTCATTATAGTTGCTCCTAAAATTTATTTGTACTCATTTTAACAATCAACCTAGCTCCAATTCGTCCTCATTCTTGCTCTTATGGTCCTGTCAGACGGATCCGGACAAATAAAAAAATGCCCTTTCCTACCGAGGGCATTTTCAGGATCCAATTTATTAATTTACGAAAAGATATAACTTCTTATGATATTCCTCAAATGCCTGCTGGTCCTTTTCCGTGTAGTCCATCCACTTCACTTTCTTGCATCTTTCCTCTAATCTCTCATTCAGTTCATCTTCTATTTCATTCATGAAACGAATGATTTCCCCATAAGGCATATTGAAATGACGGGCTGCGAGCCTGGGCGGAGAATGCTTTACCAGCAATCTCATGAATTGATCGACCGTGTCCGCCTTCGATGCAAGATAATCTTCTTCGTTCACGATGAATTCATACACTTGTTTTTTGACGCCAGAAAGTCTGGTCACTTCGTCGCGTAATAAAAACTCCATTAATCTTTCGTTCATATGGCTCTACCTCGAATGGTTTATATTTAAATCCTTTTAGATATATGTATGAAAAGTCTATACTGCCCAATAACTCATTATGACATCGTAACCGCAAGCCATCAAGCAATTCCTGTACCAATCCATAAAACGTAATCGTTACGATTTATTGATCACTTTAAGTAAAATAACATGTATATGCCTTAAAAGTCAACATTCATGTTGTGTGCATAGTAAGCATCCTTTATTGGCAAAATATGAACATGAACAAATGGAACAGCTCTTTATTAATTTTGTATAGGTAAAGAGAATAATTTTGTTAAAATTTGATATAATAAATGTAATATTTAGTCAATTAGTATCTTTTCCTAGAATTTGCTTTTGCAAAGGGGTAGAATGAAGCTAATGACATCTTATTTTTTCTAATGTTTCCGAGGAGTTATAGGGTGGGTATAGCAAGTACATAGTGACAGCTGAAATGCTGTCCGACATATCGGTTGTTTTCATTTGTTCAAAATAACAATGAAAAGAATAAGGAGTGATTTTTTGAAACCTTCAACAAATCGCATGTTAACCCGTATTAAATCCGTTTATATGTTCATTAGTAATAACGGTACGGTTTCTACTCAAGAGCTTGTAGAAGAATTTGGCATCACTCCTCGAACTGTGCAGCGCGATTTAAATGTCTTAGCATACAATGACCTTGTTCAAAGCCCAAGCCGAGGCCTTTGGACGACAACAAGTAAAAAGGTGAAGATGTCATCGTAAAAAGAACGACCACCCGAACAAGATCGATATGTAAAATACTTTGAGGCGGACAATATTGTCCGCCTCATTTTTTGTATCCATATATCATTCAGTCGGCTGGCCTGCCTTTAACTGTTCAAGCTCTTCCGCTGTCAACTCACGGTATTCACCAAGCTCAAGCTCCTCATCAAGCTGTAAACTTCCCATGGAAAGACGCTTTAGGTAGACGACACGTTTGCCAACGGCCTCAAACATCCGCTTCACCTGATGGAACTTCCCTTCCATGATCGTTAGCTCGATATCCGATGTAAGACCTGATTTTAAAATGTTCAATTCTCCTGGTTTTGTTTCGTATCCATCATCCAAGGTCACGCCGTTGCGGAATGCCTCGATATCCCGTTCCGTCACTTCGCCATCAATGACCGCAAAATATGTTTTAGGGACATGTTTCTTTGGGGAAAGCAGTTGGTGGGCAAGCTTTCCGTCATTCGTGATCAGCAATAAACCTTCTGTGTCCTTATCAAGACGGCCTACAGGAAATGGCTCGAATACCGAATCTTCCGGCTCCAGGATATCGATGACCGTTTCTTGGTAGTTATCTTCCGTTGCCGACAATACGCCCGGAGGTTTATTCATCATTAAATAGATGAATTCCCTGTATTCAACCCGTTCACCATGAACCGTCACGATTTCCGCATCAGGGTCCACCTGTTCCTTCGGATCCTTAATCAGCCTTTCATTGACCTTGACGGCGCCGGATTTCAGGAGCTTTTTCACTTCTTTCCTGCTGCCATAACCAATATTGGATAAAATCTTATCTATTCTCATCGTTTCCTCCTAAAGCCTTTTTCAGTAAAAAGCCTTGCCCACTTTAATGACAGGCAAGGCCAATATATTTTAATCGGGGATTCACCATTCAATACCCTTTTTTTTACACATCAAACTTCCAGCTTATAATCCTAATTTAGCTTTTAACCGATCGATCCGGGCACCGAACAAACGATGGGCAAGTTTACTTTTCAAGGAAAGTGCCGCATAAATGAGCGCTCCAAAAATTGCACAAACGGCCACGATCAAAATCGCCTGGAAGCGCCCTTCCGTTGTAAGCCATAGCGATAATAAACCGTTCATTCCCCAGGCAGCCAGTCCCATTATTATTGAAAAAACTGTGATCAAAACAGATCTTCTGATGGTAAGGCTATAACGATATCCAGTAAAGTAGGTAATGACATACAAATTCAGCAGCACAGCAGCCAAGTAGCCGAATGCCGTGGCATAAACGGATCCTTCCGTTTCAAACAACTTGATCAACGGGATATTCAAGCTCAATTTGATTAAAAAACCAACAAGCAGGCTGAGCACCGTATATTTTTGCTGATTGATCCCTTGTAATACAGCCGCCGAAACGGAAAAAAGCGCAAACAAGATCGAAACGGGCGCATATGCCTTCAGGACACTGATTCCAAGTGGATCATGGCTGTAAAAGGCACTATAGATTGGATCGGCTAGCACCGACATGCCAACGACCGCTGGAATCGTAATGAACAACAAAATTTGGAAGGCTTGGTTCAGCTGACGGTTGAACTCTTTTGAATCCTCGCTTACATATGCCTTCGTCACCGAAGGAAGAAGCGCCATCGAAAACCCGGTTGCGAGCGTCATCGGAATCAAGACAAGCTTCTGGGCATATACATTCAACACCCCAAGTGCATCCTCAGCAACATGCTGCAGCCCGATGGATGACATCGCCTTATTGAAAGACAGCAAGTCAGCCAATTGAAACATTGGCATCGCGATTCCGACAAAGATGAATGGAATCGAAGAAAGAAAGATTTCTTTATAGATCTCCTTCAGGGAAATTTCCATCGTCCCCCGGTCTTTTTTCATCAAGCTGTCCAAATAGGGTTTTTGTTTTTTCCAATACCAAAACAACACCACTAAACCGCCGACAGCCCCGACCGTCGCCGCGAAGGTAGCTATTTGGATGGCTCTCACTAACTCTCCATCAATGACATTCAAAACAACATACACACCGGCCAGAAGGAACACGATGCGGACAATTTGTTCGACAACCTGAGAGATGGCCGTCGGTTCCATCGCTTCATGACCTTGGAAGAAGCCGCGGATGATGCTCATGAACGGTACAAAAATCAAGGCGAAGCTGACTGCCCGTATGATCTCCGTGACATCCGCGACATCTTCCTTCTTGACTCCAAAGACTCCAGTAAACATCGGTGCCATCGTATAGAGAATCAAAAAAGCGAGAAAACCGGTGATAACCATTAATTTCAGGCTTGATTTAAATAACTTCTCACCGACGGCGTACTCCTCGAGCGCATTATACTTCGAGATGAATTTAGAAACTGCAAGCGGCATGCCTGCCGTTGCAAAGCTAATGAAAATGGTATATGGAACGTACCCATATTGATAGAGGGTAGCACCTTTATTCCCAACCATATGTTCAAATGGGATGACGTAAAATAAACCAAGAACCTTGGAAATGATCGCTCCCAGCGTTAATATAAAAGCCCCTTTTAAAAACTTAGATGACATCTAATCCCTTCCTGCCTCTGTCAGTTACGTTTCACACGCTCTTTATCTTATCATATTAAAGTATTTTTTCTATAGAAAACTACATTCAAGTTTATCGTTTTCGAAGATAATACACAAACAAATAATTCCTTTTTTTCTACATTCGCAATCTGACGGGCTATTGCTATATAATGAAGGGACTGAAAATGATAAAGTGGTGATCAATTTGAAATATGATGTAGTGGTAATTGGCGGCGGTCCTTCCGGATTGATGGCAGCAATAGCTGCCGGGGAAAAAGGTGCCCATGTATTGTTAGTGGATAAAGGCGAGAAGCTTGGAAGAAAACTTGCCATTTCGGGCGGCGGACGCTGCAACGTGACGAACAGGCTCTCAATCGATGAAATCATTCAGCATATCCCTGGAAACGGGCGATTTCTATACAGTGCTTTCTCAGAGTTCAATAATGAAGACATTATTCAATTCTTTGAAAAATTGGGCGTGGCTCTTAAAGAAGAGGACCATGGCCGGATGTTCCCTGTCAACGATAAAGCGCAAAGTGTCGTGGATGCCCTTCTGACGCGCCTGTCGAATTTAAAAGTAACGATCTATAAGAACTCTCCAGTTGCGGAAGTTCTCTATGAACATGGAAAAACAAGCGGTGTCCGGTTAAAAGATGGACAGGTCATTGACACGGATTCAGTCGTGATAGCAGTCGGCGGAAAATCTGTTCCCCACACCGGTTCAACCGGAGACGGCTACGCATGGGCTAAAAAGGCGGGGCATACGATTACCGAGCTGTTCCCAACTGAAGTTCCCGTACTTAGCCATGAAACATTCATTAAAAATCGGTCACTTCAAGGTCTCGCACTTCGAGATGTTTCATTAAGTGTCCTTAACCCAAAAGGCAAGGCCCTGATCACACACAGAATGGATATGCTCTTCACCCATTTTGGCGTCTCCGGTCCAGCTGTTCTAAGATGCAGCCAATTCGTCGTGAAAGCGATGAAAAAATGGAGCCTGTCGGAAGTGACCATGAAACTCGATGCCCTGCCGGACCGAAACAAGGAAGAGGTTTTTCAAGACATCATGAAGGAAATCAAAGCCGAACCGAAAAAAGCCATTAAAAACACCTTAAAAGGTTTAGTTCCTGAACGATACCTTCACTTCCTGCTTGAACGAAGCGGCATCGACCTTCAAGAACAAGGAGCGACGATATCAAATGAAAAAATCCGCCGCTTTGCAGAATTATGCAAGGACTTCCAATTCGGGGTGCACGGCACCCAGCCGCTAGAAAAAGCCTTCGTAACGGGCGGCGGCGTATCCGTCAAAGAAATACATCCAAAAGAAATGGCATCCAAGCTAATGGACGGACTTTATTTCTGCGGTGAAATTCTGGATATACACGGATATACAGGCGGTTACAATATCACATCGGCATTAGTAACCGGAAGGCTCGCCGGAATGAATGCTGCCATGTATGCCCGTTCTTAATCATAAGAGGCTGATCCGCTTGGATCAGCCTCTTTTCATGCGATTTCGCAAGTCTATTTATCCACTCGGTGTTTGTTAGGCTTTGATTCTGGCGTAGGTGCTGTTTTTTTGGCCTTCACCGTACTTTTTCGTCCGTACCCGCGCGCCTCTATTATCCGGCGTATATGTTAAAATATTTCTGGATGATGGAGAAATGCTTCGAGATCAATGGTATTCCGTTTCGTGAATGTGATGCCTTCACTCTCGAGCATCGCCTTCTGGTGTTCTGCGGCGCCCTCCGCTTTTATGCCGATTTCACCTTTGGCATTGATCACCCGGTGCCAAGGAAGGTCATGTTTTTTGCTGCTTGAATGAAGGATCCTTACGACCTGCCTTGCACCGCGCGGACTTCCGGCGAGCTGTCCAATTTGACCATATGTCATCACTTTACCGGAAGGGATTCGTTGTATGATATTAATTACCCGTTCAGTAAAACTTTCCAAATAACTCTCCCCTTTATTCTATCCGTTTGCTAAAAACGTGATTTTTTCATCGGTTATCAGGAACCCATGATGCTTGATCAAATTTCTTTTAAGCTCGGCAGGCACTCTGCAGTCATCGTATGCACAAACAGAAATCAACCCTCGTTCCTTGATCAGTTTGTCGATCCCTTTTTCATATTCCCCTATCGCTAAGCTGACTTGATCGTCATGGCCCCATTCAACATGGCCCCAAGTCCGCACGTGCTGATTGCGTTCAGTGTATGTATCGATATTTTCCAAGAAATAATTAACCATCGTCGAAGGATGGAAGTCTCCATGAAAACAATAAAAATCAAAATTATTCATAAGATGCACTTGCTCCAATTGCTCCTCATTTAAATGAAGCTGCAATTTCTTGTACACGAAAGGAAAAATACGATCATTTTCGACAACCAGGATATGGTCTCCCTGTTCGACACCTGCAATGATGAAAGTTGCCTCATTTTCAATGTATCTTTCCAATTCATTAAAACAGTATAAAATATGTCCGCCATCCGATTGCTGTATATTTTCTATTAGTTGTTTCATTTTATTATCCAAAATGGATCTCTCCTTTAAATACACCAGTCCGCACTATGTATTAAGTATAACTTTACCCATTATCTCCGTGTTTGTAAAATTCATAGAAAAATATAATCAGTTTTTCCTAATGTCATGTTATGATCTGGAATTTCGTTGAGTCGAATTGAGGCTGCTTTTTAGTCCCCTCATAGAAAGACCAAGGCAGCCCAATTCAATAGACTCCGTTCTTCATGCATTTTCCCTTTTGATGTTCACCCCTTAAATCACGGGATAATACGGCACATAGCGCGGGTTATAATAATATGGCGGTCTCGGTCCAATAAGCGGCAATTCAAAGGTACTGGGGTTGGAGTCATATAACAATTCCACCTTTTCATCCGATTGATCGACCAATAACATCTTCACTTCTTCGCTATAATAATATGGCATATAGAGGCCTCCAAAAACTTTTTCTACCCTTCAGCATATTCGAGCCGTACGGCAACGAGCCCGTCCCCATACATGTTCTTCATGCACGGCAGATGCCTGATCACCATAAAGTAATCCGACTAAATTCTTTTTTGGGAGGACCCCTCATGGCAGAAGATAAGAAAAAGAAATCATCCGGTAAAAGCTATCCCATGCAGCCGAATTATGGGAAGATCACTCGTTATCAAGACGTTCCCACCACAGTTCCGGAGCAACGCCAATTTCGCCAACCCGGTGTAGAAAAATTAATGGTGCCAAGGCCCATCATCGAAAATCCAAATTATAGGGGCAGCGGGAAATTAACAGGTAGAGTCGCATTGATAACTGGCGGAGACAGTGGGATTGGCGCTGCGGCCGCCATCGCTTTTGCTAAGGAAGGCGCAGATGTTTCCATCGCTTATTTGGATGAACATGAGGATGCCAATCGGACTAAAACGAGAATTGAAGAGCTTGGGCAACGTTGCTTACTGCTGCCTGGGGACTTAAGGGATAAGCAGCAATGCATCAATATCGTGGAAGACACCATCGAAACATTTGGAAAGCTCGATATTCTTTGTAACCACGTGGGTATTCAATTTCAGCAATTAAGCTTGCTTGATATCACGGATGAGCAATTCGATGATACCTTTAAAGTGAATATCTATTCCCACTTCTATACGACACGTGCTGCCCTTCCCCATTTAAAAGCTGGGTCCTCCATCATTAATACATCTTCTGTCGTGACGTTTAATGGGAATAAGCAACTAATTGATTATACGGCGACTAAAGGGGCCAACATTGGTTTTACCCGTGCCTTGGCAAACAGCCTTGTCGATCAAGGCATCCGGGTAAACGCCGTTGCGCCCGGAAGGTTTTGGACACCCCTCATCCCGGCAAGTTTCTCGGCAGACGAAGTGACGCAAGTCGATAATCCGATGGAGCGTCAAGGCCAGCCATTTGAACTGGCTCCCACCTTTGTCTATCTCGCCTCTGATGATTCCCGTTTTGTGACAGGACAAACACTTCATGTCAACGGCGGGGAGGCGACATCGTCCTGATTTCCATAAAATTTGCCCCCTTCCCAGGAAGTCAAGACGGTAAAAAGACTACCTTTGATTGCCCGCCTGCACGCAAGGAGGTAGTCCATTATTGATTAAAGGGCCAGCCGGCCTTTATTTTTTTTTATAGATGATCATTGCACTGAAACAGTAGATCTGTTCCTCTTCCTCTTCACCTGTAGTGGCGACATTATATTTGATATCGACGATTTGATTATCACGAATGTCTTCCAGGAAAAAGTTCATTTCATCCTCTAGATCCTTTTCATGCTCATAATCAAATAATTTGACTTGTATCATCGGCTCTCCCCGCCCTTTTACTATAATGATAGTTATTGTGCAGGATGCCCTTTTTTCTTGACTTTTATACTTGATTTGTTTGTAAAGCGGATAATATTTTAACCACTTCATCCCCGACTTCTTCTGTGGAAGCTGCCCCGCCCATATCAGGAGTCAGCGCCTTTTTATCGACCATCGCCTGTTCGATCACGTCCAACACTTTTGCACCCCAAACTTCATGTCCGAAGAAATCGAGAATCTGACTGGCGGACCATATGGCCGCAAGTGGATTGGCGATGCCTTGATGTGCTATATCCGGGGCTGAACCATGAATCGGTTCGAACATCGAAGGATAAATCCGTTCCGGGTTTAAGTTGGCACCGGCCGCCAGTCCCATCCCGCCTGCAATGGCAGCACCCAAATCAGTTATGATATCACCAAACAAATTGGAGGTGACAACGATTTGAAACCGTTCGGGCTGTTTGACAAAATACATGCTTGCCGCATCAACCAGATAGGAATTCGTTTCCACTTCCGGATACTCCTGTCCAATTTCTTCAAAAACCTGATCCCAAAAAACCATTGAATAATTCAATGCGTTCGCCTTGCTTATGCTCGTTAGCGTCCTTCCCGTCTTACGCGCCAGTTCATAAGCATAACGGATGATCCTCTCAGTTCCTTTTCGTGAAAAGACCCCCGTCTGGAGGACGACTTCTTCCGGCTTGCCTTTAAAAAGCCAATCACCGGCACCGGAATATTCCCCTTCACTGTTTTCACGGATGACAACCATATCGATTTGGTCACGAGTCACGTCTTTTAATGGACAGGGTGCACCTTGAAGCAATTTAATGGGCCGAACATTCACATATTGGTCAAATCCCTTTCTGATCTTCAGCAGAAGTTCACGTAAGGAAATATGGTCCGGGACACCAGGATAACCGACAGCCCCAAGATACACGGCGTCAAATTTCATCAGTTGTTCTAGTCCGTCGTCGGGGAGCATTTTGCCGTGCTCAAGGTAATATTCACAGCCCCATGGAAAATAGGTGAATTGGAAAGAAAAATCCCCGGCAATTGCCGCCACTTCTTTAAGGACCTTTACACCCTCATTAATCACCTCAGGACCAATCCCGTCACCCGCAATGACCGCTATTTTATGAACATTCATTATTCAACTCTCCTTTTCCTTTATTTTCTGACTTCAGCACCCTAATTTTAACATATAACTTTTGCATTCCCGTAAGGAGAGGTCCATACAGAAAAAAGGGCCCTTTCAGATGAAAGGACCCTTTTTTCATGCCTTCAAATATGCGCGTCTTTCCGCATATTCACGGCATTGTGAACAAACCATGATCTTTTTTCTTTCTTCATTCAAATAAGCCGTCACATTCTTGGATTTACGCTTACAAATGTAACAGGTCTTTTTGAAGAACTTCACTTAACGATGACTTCGCCGTCCCATTCAAGCATTCCGCCTACCATGTTTGCCACTTTATATCCTTGTTCTTGAAGGTAATGGCATACATTTTCACTGCGGCGTCCTGAACGGCAGATAAAAATATATTCTTTTTCTTTATCAAAATAGTCAAGGTTCGCCGGGATATCATTCATGCGAATATGTTTCGCGCCTTCGATCATCCCCTCTTGCACTTCTTCGTCTTCACGAACATCGACAAGTTCCATCGCTTCGCCTGCCTCAAGCTTAGCTTCCACTTCTTCAGTTGTAATGATTTTGATTTCTTCCATAATTAGCACCTCGAATTATCGTTTGATTTATCTTTTTCATTATAGCAAAATTTCCAGGTAAACATCACGTAATGGATTCGCGTATCAAATTCTCCCATGCCATGCATTTATTTTTTAGAAATTATCCTCCACACTCAAATCATTATTGCTTCTAAACACCATCCTGGTTAAAAAGGCTCCTAACAAGGCCGCTGCTATCAGGATACCGAAATGAATCGAATAATTGGCGATGATCCCTATCAATGTAGAAGAGATGATGCTCCCGAAATATCGAAAGGTCGAAAAGATTCCCGATGCCGAGCCCGATGCTGATTCCTCAACTGCTTCCAGGGAAGCGACCTGCATGCTTGTAAGCCCTAAACCGATAGCCATCCCATTCACGATAAGTGTGACGGCTAAATACAGAAGCGACTAGATCTGGATGGCGAATAAGAATAATAGATTCGTCAATACCGTGATGGCGAATGAAAAGAATATGACCTTTTCCGATGGGTATTTCCTATTAAGCTGTCCGCCTACCATATTGCTTAAAGCCATGGAAATGGAGAACAGTGATAACATGACACCGCTCATGGAAGCCGATATATCCATTTTTGTGGTCATGATCAGCGGCATGACCAACAAAATCGCGTACATCGTGAAATTATTGATCAATACAGATACATTGGCATTCACGAATATAGGCCTTTAAAAGGGCTTTATTTCCATTTCTCCGGAGGATCGATCGGCAAAAATGCAACATACTATTCAATTTTTATATGAATTTACATTTATTAAGTAAATACATCAAATCCAATCACAACGAATAATCCCTACTATAGTCACGATGGTGCCTGAATGTAAAAACGCCGGCGAATATAATATTCGCCGGCGTTTTAAGGCATAGATTGGTATCAATGCTTGAAGCCCAGTTGATATTGTTTAGGGATTTCCGTTTTTTTATTTAAAGCTTTAGATGCTTCAAGTGCCCAATAAGGGTTTCGCAGCATTCCTCTGCCGACGGCGACCAAATCCGCTTCTTCATTACCAATGATTGAATTTGCAAGAATCGGATCATCTAATCGACCTACAGCAATTACCGGAATATCCAAAGCTTTTTTGATTTCCCTGGCCAACGGTGTTTGATAGCTGGCATGCGTACCAGGTCTTCCGTCTCCTCCAATTGGGCCTTCTCCTCCAGAGCTTACATGGAACATATCGACGCCTGCTTCTTTAAAGACTTGTGAAAATGCAATGCTTTCTTCAATACCATATCCGCCTTCAACGTATTCCTTTGCAGAAATGCGCATGATTAAAGGCATGTCGGCAGGCATTTCGCTTTTCACTGCTTTAATGACTTCCACTCCGAATTTAGTCAGGTCCCTTCCATATTCGTCATCACGTTTATTCGTAAGCGGTGATGTGAATTGGTGGATTAAATACCCGTGTGCACCATGTAATTCGATTACGTCAAACCCTGCTTGAACTGCCCTTCTGGCCGATGCCCGGAATTTATCGACCATTTCCTTCACTTCTTCCGTTTCTAAAGCCCTTGGTGTTTTATACGTTTCATCAAACGCAATGGCTGATGGTGCCACCGGCGTTTCCGCATCCTCCGCTTTACGGCCTGCATGGGCAATTTGTATCCCGATTTTTGCACCATATTGATGAACTTCCTTAACGATGTTGGAGAATGCCCCAATTTGATCGTCTGACCATAATCCAAGATCGCGATTCGAAATGCGACCATCAGGCTCCACATCTGTCATTTCCACTATAATTAACCCTGTGCCGCCAACTGCCCTGCTTACATAATGCTGTTGGTGCCAGTTCGTTGGTATACCATCTTCCGCTTCGACGGAGTATTGGCACATCGGCGGCATGACGATCCTATTTTTAAGTTCAAGTTCTTTTATGCGATAAGGTGAAAATAAATCATTCATAATTTTTTATCTCCTTTTTTATATAATGCATGCACATGCATTTATATCATCCCAATAAAACTGTGTCAACTAATCAGATTCCCGAAGCTGTCATTGTAAACGCCATCGTCTGTTAATACGGCATTTCCATCCCCACCAATGCGAAGATCCAATAAAAAAAGAGAAAGACGGGTATCCCGTCCCCCTGACTATAGACAAACTGGAATAATTAAGATTGCCTACATTTTTTTTGAGAGAGTGTAAAATATGAACGTTGATTTCCACTCCAGGCACTCGCTTTCCGCGGGCGGTCCGCCCTCGGCGCTCTACGCCTGTGGGGTCTCCCTTGGACGCGCTTTTCCCGCAGGAGTCTCGCCCCCTCCGTTCCAATCAACTTTGCTTAAGAATTCAGATGGAACCCCTTTTGACTACAAACTCAGACAGGTATCCCGTCCCTCTCCTTCCTACCTAATTAAAAGTCGAAATTATCAGGATCTGGACCAACACGGTGATTCTGATTCAATCCATCAATTTGGTTCATTTCCTCTTCCGTCAATTCGAAATCGAATACAGTTGAGTTTTCGACAATACGATGTTCTTTAGTGGATTTTGGAATCGTTACAATCCCATTTTGTAAATCCCAACGTAAAATGACTTGTGCAACTGATTTGCCATGCTTGGTTGCAATAGCTTGTAAAACGTCATTATCAAGAAGTTCACCTTGCATCAAAGGAGACCATGCTTCAAGTTGTATTCCTTGTTCCTTACAGAATGCCTGAACTTCTTTTTGAGTTAAACGCGGATGGCATTCCACTTGATTGACCATCGGCTTCACTTCTGCATCTTCCATTAAATCTTTTAGATGGTGAATCTGGAAATTGCTCACACCGATCGCTTTCACTTTTCCTTCTTTATATAGAGTTTCCAGCGCTCTCCAGGCTTCTTTATATTTTCCTTCCACTGGCCAATGGATAAGATATAAATCCAGGTACTCCAAGCCAAGTTTCTTTAAGCTTTTTTCGTAAGCTGCAATTGTCGATTCATAGCCTAAATCGGCATTCCAGACTTTTGATGTTACGAATAAGTCTTCCCTTGAGATTCCAGCTTCTTTTAAGCCCTCACGGATCCCTTGTCCAACCCCTTCTTCATTTTCATAAATGGCAGCCGTATCGATGCTGCGATAACCATGTTTAATGGCCACTTTAACTGCATTTACCAGCTCCGGTCCTTCTTCCACCTTAAATACGCCCAATCCAAACCAAGGCATTTCGACGCCGTTATGCAATGTAGTTGTATCTTGTAAGTTTTTCACCATTATCACTCTACCTCCAAATGATTGTTTTTGCAGATTGTAATGCGATTAAGTATCAGTATCATTACATCCCTTCAAGGAACCTTCCATCATTCGCTGAAGGGATGCAATGATACTTATATTATTGATACTCTATACGCATAGCATGCTTTTTCTAAGATGCATCACTTTTTTAATCCTATGCTATTTTGTCCGTTCCCTTGATACGGTCTTTACTTTCCATGGCCCGGCTCCAGCCTGTTAAAATCACTGCTGCAAACACCATGACTCCACCTATCCACGCTGTATGGATCAACCCGATCGAATCCGTTATCACCCCTCCTAAGTAGGCACCAATGGCGATACCCGCATTGAAGGCGGCAATATTGATGGCTGACGCCACGTCCACTGCACTCGGCACGAAACGCTCCGCTAACATGACGACATACACTTGAAGCCCCGGAACATTCATGAATGCAAACAATCCCATTAAAATGATCGTAATTAAACCAGCTACCTTGAACGGTGCCGTGAAAGTCAACACCACAAGTACAATGGCCTGAATAAGAAACATATAGAATAGGGCATTAATAGGATTGCGATTGGCGAATTTCCCGCCAAGGGTATTTCCTATCGCTATGGCTACTCCATATATTAACAAAATCAAGGCCACAGTTCCTTCTTTAAACCCTGTCACTTCCTGAAGTAACGGCGACAGGTACGTGAAGACAACGAATGTACCTCCATACCCTAACGCTGTAATGATGAATACTAACAGCAAACGCCCATTCGTCACCAATTTGAGTTGGTCTCGGAAAGTGGTCCGTGCTGCTTTTCTTAAATCTGATGGGACTAGGATGCCATTTCCGATGAAAGCGATCAAGCCGATTGCCACAATGATGATGAAAGCGAATCTCCAGCCGAATTGCTGACCGATGAAGGTTCCAAAAGGAACCCCGGTCACCGTTGCCACCGTCAGACCTGTAAACATGATGGCGATGGCACTCGCCCTGCGGTTTTCAGGGACCAAATCAGCGGCAATCGTAGCGCCGATTGACATGAAGATACCATGTGCAAGCGCTGAAATGACACGTGCGATCAATAATACACCGACCGTGGTTGCAGAAGCCGCTAATGCATTTCCGGCAATGAACACGACCATTATCCAAAGCAATAAAGTCTTTCGCGACATATTCGATGTCAGTGATGTCAGGATAGGTGCCCCGAACATGACCCCCAAGGCGTATAAGGACACCGTCAATCCCGCCGTTGTCACTGTAATGTGTAAATCTTTAGAAATGAGTGGTAATAACCCCACGCTGATGAACTCAGTTGTTCCAATCGCAAAGGCACTGATCGCTAAAGCCAGCAATGCCCATGTACTTCTATTTTTATTTGAAATCATATCCTCTTCTCCTTCTTGTCATTTTGTACTATCATTGAAATTGCCTGAGCAACTTTTTTTATAAATGGTACAGTGGAATTCGGTGTGCAAATGTTATTATGAGATATAATACAAATAAAAAACAGTACGTACTTTAAAGTGATATAGGCACCTTTTAGTACCTATAAAATAAGGAGAGTATGCAAATCATGCAAAAAAAGAAATACAATATATCCGTTGAAGCTACACTTGAAGTAATGGGCGGAAAATGGAAATGCGTTATCCTCTGCCATCTGACCCACGGGAAAAAGCGGACTAGTGAATTGAAGCGCCTTATGCCGAACATCACCCAAAAAATGTTGACCCAACAGTTGAGGGAGTTGGAAAAGGACGGAGTCATCAATCGGATCGTTTACAACCAAGTCCCCCCGAAAGTGGAATATGAACTTAGCGAGTATGGAAAAAGCCTGGAAAGTATCCTTTCCGCACTATGTACATGGGGGGAAAACCATATAACCAGAGTGTATGGTGATAAGTTTTCCGTTCTCGAGGAAAGTGTATTGAATGATCAATTAAAGTAATTCCAAATGAAAAAGATTAGCGTAATGGCTAATCTTTTTTTTGTTTATAAAGAATTCTCCTGATTTAACTAATAATCAAAGCTAGTCCCAAATCCCCTTTAATTTAACCTTCGTAGGAGGCACCTGTTTTATTCCCCTCTTTATTTTTGGTATAATATGTAATGCCAAATCATTTAAATTTTTTATTTTGTAATCGAAGAAGTATAATGGTCTAACCAAGGAGTGACATATGAGGGTCTTATTAGAATTGATACGCATCATATTAATATTCGGGATAGCCGGAACAATCCTTTCGAACATTGTAAACGGCATATATATAAACATAGGAGTGAATCAGTATGGCTGGCTATGCTATATTGCGATACTGCTTTTATTATTCGTCTGGTATAGAAATAAACTTCAGTTCAGTGGCTGGTATTCGGGAAAAGGGAAGGAAAAGCTTCCAAAAATGGCCTCACTAGTAATCATTATGTGTTCACTATTTTTGTTATGTGCCCCACCTGTTTTAAGTGTGCTGCAGATGATCTTTCATTAATCGGGATTCTATATCCTGGATAGAGCAGGAGTGAACGATTTGCGGAAATTGTTTAATATTGTGGTCCTCATACTCCTACTCTCTGGATTATGGTATGGATATGGTAAAGATATTCAGGAGTCTGGATTCAAAGCGGGGGTTAGTGCCTTTGCATCAGATGTTCGTTCATTTATTAACGGGCCCGAGGTTACGACAGCCTTGGAAAAACTAAGCACTGGGGTCAGCAGCCTGATTGGCTCGCTGACGGAAACATTGGATAACGCTTCTGAAAAAGAATCGCAGGAAACGGAAAAAGTGAAAAAACCAGCACTGGAAGCACCTGCTGATGCATCCTTCTCAGTCCGAAATATCGAAATTGGCGACACGAAGGATGATGTGGAAAAGTTGGCTGGTGATGCTAAGCGGAATACGCTGAATGAATATGGCGTGGACTGGTTTGCCTATCACGAAAATTATCAAAACTTCTTCATGGTTGCCTACGATAACGACAATAAAGTTGTTGGGTTATATACGAACCAAGATTTGATTTCCTCAAAGGAAGGCATTAAACGCGGCACTCCCAAAGAAACCGTGACCGGGAAAATGGGGGAGCCTGTAACGAAACTGCTTAAAGGAAACGTCTATTACCAGATTCGCAGTGACAGCGGCGAATACGATATGTTTGAAATGGATAATAGCTATGTGACCATTTTTTATGACAAACATGAGAAAAATACAGTCACGGCAATCCAAATCATCGACGCAAAACTCGAAAAGCAAAAGAGCGGCTATTTTGCAGAAGCCGGCCCCGGATTAAAGAAGGGCTTTGAATATCAATTATTCGATTTGACCAATGCATCACGGGTCAATCATCATCTATCCGTGCTATCATGGGATAAACGAGTGAAGGTCACTGCACAGGATCATAGTGCAGATATGGCCGTGAATCAATACTTCAACCATACAAACCTTGAAGGAGAATCCCCTTTCGACCGGATGGAAGATGACAAAATCAATTTTCGAATGGCGGGGGAAAACCTGGCTTCCGGTCAAAATAGCAGTATCTTTGCCCATGAAGGTTTAATGAATTCCATTGGACACAGGGAAAACAAATTACAGAAAGATTTTGAATCCCTCGGTGTCGGGGTTGCCTTCGATGAGGAGGATAAACCGTATTATACGGAGAACTATTTGACGAAATAAACGAAAAAGCTGTGCATGGGAAAATCCTGCACAGCTTTTTTCAGATAGGACATCCAAATGGACGCCCATGTTTTAAATCACCAAACGAATAATCCAACGACCATGGCACTTAGCAAGGAAACAGCCATCCCGCTAACCAACAGCTTCCAAACATTCCTTCCGATGATGTTCGATTTCTCATCATTAAGGATGGAATTGAATGTTCCATAGATCATGCCCACTGTACTGAAGTTGGCAAATGACGTCAAATAAGTGACAGCCACAGCGACTGTATGCGGAGGCAGTGTACTGACTTTATCCTTTAAATCGAGCAAGGCAACGAACTCATTCGTTGCAAGCTTGATTCCCATCAATTGTGCGACATACATGGCATCATGTCCAGTTAATCCAAGCAGGAATGCAAATGGACTAAAAATGACGGAGAAAATCTTTTGAATGGTCAATCCATCCACGAAGAAGCCGAAAATGCCGTTTACGCTGGCCGTTAACGCCACATAGCCGATAACCATTGCCATGATGACGAAGACCATTTTGGCCCCAACCAACATACTGTTGGAAATGGTGGAAAAGAAATCTTTACGTTCCTCTTTAGAAGGTACATAAACGACGTCTTCTTCTTTACTGACATCGACGGGATTCAGCATGTTAGCTATCAGCAATGCATTTAAGCAGTTCAAAGGTATCGCTACAAAAACATAGGTTGCCGGTACCATGGACAGGTAGGCTCCAATGATTGAACCGCTGATGCTGCTCATACTCATGATTCCAAATGTCAATAGACGCTGATCCTTAATCGCACTGAGCTGAAGGCGGAGTACGGCAAGTGCCTCGGTATTTCCCAGGAACATCATCTGAATCGAAAAGAAACTCTCAAGTTTCGGCAAACCGGAAACTTTTGAGATGAGCCATCCCACTTTATCAATGATCCAGGTAAGTATACCGAAATACGATAAAACATCAAAAAACGTGATAATGAAGATAATTGGCATCAATGCGCTGAAAAAGAAATCCACTTGTTCATTTGCCATGAGCGAAGGAAAGACAAAAGAAATCCCTTCATTCGCACATTCAATCAACCAGGTGAAGAATGAAGCGATCAGATTGATGACCCACGCCCCTATTTTTGTTGATAGCATGAACCATGTGATAAGCAATTCAAGAACCAGCAAGGTAAGAATGGCTTTCCACTTAACGTTCCTTTTATTAGGTGAACAAAGGTAAACGATGCCCATTACAACTAAAACACCTAGTATATTCAATAAGAAATACATGCTTTCATCCCCTTTGTCTATATCATTTCCCATTCGTTTTTTTTATATAAAAAGCCCTCACCTTTTTACACCTTCAGCCGCAGCAAGAAAGTGTGAAAAAGTGAGAGCCTTCATGAAACATATTAAATGGATCAAGCTTTTTTCAAGCGAACCAACATAAATCTGTTCATCTCTTCTATTTTCATACTTCCTTGTAGTCCGGCATTACGGCTGCCAGGTAGAAACTATCAGACCATTGTCACTGATATTATACAAGGATATTTTTTAAATAAATTTCTCAGGAAAGATATCATTTTAAATCAGTTTATTTTTAATTACAATACGTTTTAAAGTTGTTATATTAATATAAATTTTTCGAAAACAATGAAGGAAGTCTCCGAAGGGCCAATGTTGGGTAATACTTATGAAGGAACTGGCTAAAACTATAAACGGCCCCATCTAAAGAGGTCTTTAAATAAGCTTCCCAATAGAAATAAGGACGTGAAATTTCGTGGATTTTTTTAATAGCCAGGAAACTCTTACTGCAATCCAATGGGTTTTAAGAGCCATTGTTTCTTTCTTCTTCTTACTTTTTTCGGTTAAATTGATGGGACAACGGTCCATATCGCAGTTAAGATTACTCGATTTCATAATGGCATTGATTATTGGGAACATTCTTGCCCACCCTTTATCTGACGAAAAGTTAGGTTTGAAGGGCTCAATGATAACAACCAGTGTATTGGTCATTTTATATATAATTAGTGTGTTTGCGGTCCTTAAGTGGAGCAAACTCCGAAGTTTTTTTGACTCTGCCCCCTTTCCGCTTATCGAAAATGGACAAATCATTTACAAAAGCTTAGCAAGGGCCCGAATCTCCATCGATGTTTTATTATCGGAATTAAGAAAAGAAAAAGTCGAAGATATTCAAAAAGTATCCCTCGCACTATGGGAACCGGGCGGTACCATTTCATTGTTTTTAGATCCTCAATATGAAGCAGTAACCCCTGCAGATATGCACCTTGCAACAAATGCCTTCACTTTTCCTAAAACGATTATTAAAGAGGGAAAGATTGATTCTAAAGAATTGCATCGGGGTGGTAAAGACGAAGTATGGCTGAAAAACAGAATCAAAATAACATATAATGCCGAAGTGAACGATATTCTATTGGCAACTCTTGATCATAACGATACCTTAAAGGTCTTTTTCTACAAATAGATTTTCAGCCAAAATAAAACCCCCTCAAGTATAGTGTTAAAGCCTACATATGAATGTAGGCTTTTTGCACGTTCAACTTAAAGGGGATCAAATATATCACTTATTACTCCGACCAATTCAGTGTATTTAAGAACTTATACACATCTTCATACACCTGTTCACGTTCCTTGCCCAATGTGATAATATGGCCCGATTTTTCATACCATATCAAGTGTTTATGCTGCGTATCTACTTCATTGAAAATCGCTGTAGCACTCTCCGTATAGTCGGGATCATCCAAACGCCCTTGCAGAACAAGAGTTGGTGATGTGATTAAATCTAAATTTTCACCTGTCTCATTTATAATGTTCAACACATCTTTTAGTTGAGGCATAGGCTCTTCTTCAAGCAGCTTCACTTCTGCAGCAATTTGATCTGCATCTTTGCCCTCAAACTTCTTATAAGCCTGTGCATAATTGAGCAAGCGGTTCTTTTGCCGATCGATACTTTTTCCTTGCGTCGGAGCACACATTGAAACTACACCTTTTACAGGCAATTCAATTCCCACTTTTAATGAGAAAACTCCTCCTAAAGAAATTCCTACAACTGCAATTTCCTTATAACCTTCTTCTTTAAGGAAATTATAGCCATTAACTACATCTTCCCACCATTCCTTTGGACCTGTTTTAGCAAGTTCCTCTGCTGATACTCCGTGCCCTCTATAAAGAGGTCCGTGGCAAGTATAGTCGAGATCATTCAAGTATTTCCCTAATTTCTTCATATCTCCTGTACTTCCGGTAAACCCGTGAAGCAGAAGAACTGCTCTCTTTCCACCTATAAATGTGAATGACTCAGGTGCTTTCACTTTCATCTATCTAGGACCTTCTTTCTTTGCTCTTGTTGATAAATAGAATCTAAATGATTTTCGAAAAAAAATCAATTAATACCCCTTGAGTAGGGATTCTTCTATCCTATTCCGTATTTTCATTAAAACAATTAAATCATGTATATAGTATACTTACCACACTCTTCACAACTCATCCGTTCCGAAGCACATTTTACTATGATTAAATTAATTTAGCAATCGTCATTTAACCATTTTTTTTAAGAAAAGTAAAATGCACCTTGTGATACGATGTACAACGTATTACACTTTAAAAATGAAAAGGAGGAGATTTTATTTGGATAAAGAATTAATGAAGGGAAGCATTGACCTCCTTTTGCTCTCACTTCTTTCACAAAAAAACCTATACGGCTATGAAATCACGAAGATCTTGAAGCAAATGAGCATGGGCAAATATGAAATAGGCGAAGGCACCCTCTACCCCGCCCTTAAACGATTAGAAAAAAAAGAATTCATAAAAGGCCATTGGAAAGAGTCCGAATCAGGTCGCAGGAAATATTATCATGTCACCGAAAATGGCCAAACCGAACTTGAGCGGAAACGCGAATGCTTTTTCTTCCTGGAAAAGTTAGTTCGGAAAAGCGCAGAGCAATTCTAAACCAAATAAAAAAGCTTCCTGCACCCATTAATGGAACGGCGCAGGAAGCTTTTTTTGCTGTTTTACTCGTAAAAGCGTGCTGCACACTTAATTTCGCACTGTTTAAACGTAAAATTCGTACTGCAATCATGATTTCGACACTGTTTACTCGTGAGTTTTGCACTTTTACTCGTGAATTTGGGCTGTTTACTCGTGAGTTTTGCACTTTTACTCGTGAATTTGCGCCGTTTACTCGTGAGTTTTGCACTTTTACTCGTGAATTCGCACGTTAACTCGTGAATTACTTCAATCACGCAAAAAAAGGACCTAATTTGGTCCTTTTTTGTCTATTCCTTTATGCTTGCGATAATTGGCGCAGGAGAGCTTCATGCATTCCCCTTGAACATGCGGGCCATATTTTTCACGAAAGGCCTCGAGGCAATAGCATTTATCTTCTTCTTTTTTGGTTCCATCCATCGAGTGCATCCCTCCTGGCATTTAACTGGAGACTACACGTTTCTCCAGTTCTACGTTGATTCTTCCCAACAATACGGCACCAATGGACTGAATGATAGTTTTTACGATGATTTGGCCGATGACCGCAGCGGGTACTGCTTCCCATGGCAATATATTGGCACCCAGAGGACTTAGGCCAACCACGACAAATATCACCGAATCGAAAAATCCTCCAACGATCCCGCTGTAAAACACCCTCCAACTCATCGGGAGCTTTAAACGGGTATAAATTTCCGTATCCGCTGTTTCTGCGACCACGAAGGATAATGCGGAAGCAAACACAATCAGTAACGTATCCCCTAATAAAAATGATACACATGCAGATAAAATAAGTGCAGTGACGATGCATATATAGGTCTTCGCGCGGCCGAATTTATTCTGGACCAGATCCCGGAAGATGAAGGTTCCCCCGATGAGCAGTGTACCCATCGGGATGATGAACATGCCAAAATGTAATGGCGCAAAAGCTGCTGTAACCACATTCGCCGTGATGATGGATACTAAATACAATAAAATTCTTAACATTTCTTAATTCTCCTTATACAGAAAAAACAGCACCCTAAGAAAGAGCCCTGTTCTCCTTAGTTTTTTTGAGAGGGTAGCTAGAACCTCTTCCGCCCGGGCGGATTATCATTTTCCTTATTCATCGTAGCTTGAAAGCGATTGGAAATCAAGAAGTTTCCATACCGTCGATTTTAGTATGTATTCGCGGATACCTATTGATTTAGCCATTTACTTCAATGGCCCTGTTTCCCCCTTTTGCCGATTTCTGTCGCATAAAACTGCTTGACCGGCTGTATATGAAAGCCGAAAATCAAAGATAGAGTCATGTACCTTATTTGGCGAGGAGAAAAAGAATGATGAAAAAAACTACATTTGTCTATCCTATTTATATCGCAACCACACCAGAGAAGCTTTGGGAAGCCTTGACGAGTGGTGAAGTCACGAAGAAATACCACTTCGGATTGCAAGTACAGTCTGACTGGCAGGAAGGGTCAGCCGTTAAATATTTGCTGGAAGATGGGCGGATTACTGATTATGGGAATGTACTTAAATGCGAGCCGCTGCACCTCCTCTCGTTTACATGGATCATGGCAGGAGACGAAACACCTCGCGAGCAGCCTACACGGGTCACTTTTGAATTACAGAAAATGGACGATTCGACTGTGAAGTTAACGCTTAGGCATGAGGAGCTTTTGGAGACAGATTTCGTAAACGATGACAATACCTTTGAAGGCTTGAATAATGGATGGCCAGCCATTCTAAGTAACTTGAAGAGCTTGCTTGAAACTGGACGGACCCTGCCGCCAATATCAGTAGACTGGGATAATTAAACGGAAACTATAAAAACACATTGAAAGAGAGTTGAGTTAGTATGGATACCCAAATAATCACGAAATTCAAGATCTTCAAGCCAACGAATGAAGTGTTTGAAGCCATTGTGAATCCTGAAAAAATCGGGAATTTCTGGTTCTCATCGAGTTCGGAAAGATGGGAACAAGGCCGGACGCCAACATTGAGATATAACGAATACGATGCTGAAGTGGTCATTCATGTATTGGAAGTAGAGGAAAATAGGAAAATCGTGTTTACGTGGGGCGGAAATGATCAAGAAACGGTCGTTACAATTACACTAAAAGAGTTGGATAAAACGAGTACAATCATTGAAGTAAACGAATCTGGATTGAGTGAAGACGACCCTGAAATAATAAACAAAATGATCGGACAAAAAGAAGGTTGGGTATATACATTAACCTGTTTAAAGGGTTATTTAGAAAATGGTGTTACTACTTTAGTTTTTTAATTATTAAAGGGTGCTGGTTCGGATTTTGTGTCCTTTTGATAAGGCACCCGTTAATCAATCGCCTTCTAGATACCGATTGTCCATAAAAATCAACTAAATTTTTATACTGGAGGAGACTTAGATCTTTCGATGAATCTTTGACATGAAATTCAATCGGAAATCACTTTTAGATATATGCCCTTCGAAGCTTTTTTATAGGCTTCAATTCCCATTTTCTTGACTTTTTCAGATAAACTGGATGCTCTTACTGATTGGGTTCCTTGAATAACGGAAGGATCCATCAGGCGCATTTTATTTTTAAAATGTATATCGTATTCCAATAGATCTTCTTTCACCTTAACGTTACCATGGATCCGTTTTACCAGGTTTTGCACTTCATGGTCTTCAGTGGAGCTTAACAAGGACATGACTTCTTCATCTGTACCGAGTAGGTCATCAAGGCTGATCAGTTTTTTAGTTAAAGCCAATTTTAAGGTCTTTGCCAAGACATCATAGCCATATATATTTAGTGGATTCATGAAAAAATCAATAACTTCGCTGTAATACGTTTTCACAAACCATTCCGCCGATTCAATATTATCCAGATACATCCTTCCATTTATTATAATTACATGGTCTAGAAATTCATTAACGGATTCCAGTGTGATATGTCCATATTGATACATATCCCTGAGAGTATAATCTACCCGATCAGCACATAACTCAGGTGCTGGCTGTTCAAGCAATTCCCATTTTGATTGAAAAATGACTTTACAATCATATCCATACTCCTTCAGTATAAATGGGATTTCGGATTCCATAATGACTTGATCATATATCTTTTCATGATAATCTTCATCCTTACAATCCAGAACGAAATCAATAACATGTGAAAATGCAGTGTGGGATATGTCATGCAGCAAGCCAGCGATTTGTTCCTCTAATGAACCCCCAAGCGCTTTTATTAAAAGCATCACACCAATTGAATGGTCAAATCGTGTGACATCCCACTTCTCATTAACTAAATAACTTGCCCCGCCTTGATGTATCCCCTTCAACCTTTGGACAGGTTTGCTTACTATCAGCTCTTCAAGAACTCCCTCTACAATGTGTTTCCCATAGATACTATCCAAAACTATCAATAACTGCCGGCTCCCCCCATTAGTTTACTCATTACAGGTAGGTAATTTCACTGATTTTCTTTTGTAAAAATTATTTCCCCCTTTTCATTTTCCTCATATTGCTTTTTTGCCAATTTTTTTATTTCCTCTTCATCATTCAAATCGATATCACCTGGATTGACCTCATCAATGCCCTCTATGATTATCATTTCATTTATTATTACCTGATCTCGTGGATTCACTTTTATAAAGTCTTCTACAGGTTTTGTTTTATCTTTATACGGTTTAGTTAATAAAAAATAGCCGGTCAAGATTATGAAAATTGATGCCAAAATTCCGAATTTCTTTTTCATTTATCGATTCCCTCCAACGCTTCACCAATACCCTTATAATACCATATCAGGACATTCGTGGTATAAAAATAAATCAAGCGTATATATGGTTGGTTCCCTTTTTCTATTACAGGACATTCATATTTCCTATGATTTCACCCTTTAAAATAGCTGTAAATTCCTGTTTCTTGAGTTGCTATGGATATGGGAAAAGTCATGCCCACTAGTATTTAAGCTAACTGGTTGCGGGGAAATAATCCATCGGCAATGTTCTGCATCCCCATCTTTGCTCTCTTTTGATCAAATGGAAAAATTCAACTTAAAAAACAGCACTTTATAATTTTGTCTAATAATTGACATTTTAAAATCAGTGAGTTATCATCCTAATTAACCAGTGGTCAATAAATAAGGAGGTGACAGGATGTCGCCAAGGAAATCGGCAGGTAAAGAATTGTCCAGGGACATGGTTTTGAATGAAGCTAGAAACCTTTTTGCAACGTTAGGGTATTCGAATGTCTCAATGAGGCAATTGGCTAAATCGTTGGATTGCAGCCATGGAGCCATTTATTATCATTTTAAAAATAAGGCGGAAATATTTTATAGTTTGGTGAAAACGGATTTTTCCGTTTTAAATAATTTAATCGATGATATCATCATGTCGGAAAATGACCCTCCTGTAAAAATGGAAAAGATTTTATTGTGCTTCCTGGAGTTCGGTTTAACCCAACAGAATCATTATTCCATCATGTTCTTATCGAAGGAAAAAGAAATTCAGCAGTTACTTCAATTCGATTCTAATAAAACATACGAAAAGCTAATCCAGTCCCTGACGGACCTAACTGACAACAAACTGAATCCTGCATCCATTTGGTCGATTTTTCTTTCTCTTCACGGATTCATAACTTTTTATATTAATTCTGAACTATCTTATCAAGATGTAAAAGGTTTAGCTTATTTTCATGTAAAAAATATCACCAAGAATATCATATAATTTTTTAAATATTATTGACCAATGGTCAATTAAACTTTGGAGGTTTTAAAATGGTGAAGAAATTCCTTCATATTGAAGGACTTATGGCACTTTTAGCGGTGCTTTACATCTATTCGTTATATGAATTCAGCTGGTGGATTTTCCTTTTGTTGATTTTATCTCCTGATGTTTCCATGCTGGCCTATCTGATCAATGATCGGATTGGAGCAAAGGTTTATAACTTATTCCATACTTATATCCTGTCCATCTTCATGATTTTGTTAGCCATTTTTCTAAAGTTGGATGCAATGATGATGATTGGTTTAATATGGACCGCGCATATAGGAATGGACCGCTTATTTGGATATGGCCTTAAATACACATCATCCTTCAAAGCTACACACATGCAAAGGTTGTAATAAACTTAAAAGGCAGTGTGATTTAAACATCACACTGCCTTTACTTTACACGCCCCGCTTGTTACCCCATACATAGGTATGCAGCTGGGGCAGGACTTTCACATCATTCAATTCATCATCTGCTATCACTTTATCAATTAACTCTTCGTACTTCTTCAATAGGCCGCTGATCAGTTGACGATCATCCGCCGTCCTGCTGTCGTCATTGCCGACCTGCAGATAAAAAGGAATATCCGGGTAACGCCCATGTACATGTTTGGCATATTGATAGTCTTCCTCGTTAAAGACGACGATCTTCAATGAGACATGGTATTCAGGATTTCGATCGGCAAGGTTCGAGATGATTTGGTCAAGCACCGTAAAGTCCGTGTTCATTCCAGAGCTCGGCGGCTTAGGTGAAATAGTCAGTTCATCAATATCAAGAAGCCAATCCTGCCATCGGCTCCCTTGTGTTTCGACACCTATTTTCAATTTATTTTCATGTAAGATCGCTATCAAGCCGTTTAGGTTTTTCAGCAGAGCCGGGTTTCCGCCCGATATCGTCACGAAGGAAAAACCGGAACCCCCAATTCGCTTCAGCTCATCCCATATTTCTTCGGCAGTCATCTGGACGGTATCTTCCTTACCGGTGCCATCCCAAGTAAATGCGGAATCACACCAGGAACACGAATAATCGCAGCCGGCCGTCCGAACGAACATCGTTTTTTGACCAATGACCATTCCCTCTCCTTGGATGGTCGGACCGAAGATTTCCATAACCGGGAGTTTACTCACTTTCCATCCACTCCCGTCTGGCTTCGGCATAGCTTGTCGGCGTTTCGTACAGTCGAACGAATTCGACCCTAGCACCCTCATATTCTTTTAATGAAAGGGCTTCGGCCATTTTTTCATAAATCCAGACAACCATATTTTCAGCTGTTGTATTCATGAGCGGCAGGGTTTCATTCAAATAACGGTGATCCAGGTGAATTTCGATTTCATTTTTCCATATATCCTTGATGTCCCCAAAATCTATCATCAACCCGCGTGAATCTGTATACCCGCTCAATCCGAAAATGACCTTATACGTGTGGCCATGGAGGTTCTTGCATTTCCCTTCATAGTCATGCAGATGGTGCGCCGCGTCAAAGGTGAATTCCTTACTCACGAGGACCCTCTTGTTTGTATACTTCAATTGGCTGCGCTGAATATCTTCATCTATTTTTTGGAGTTTATCCACTATCGTAAAACCGTACATCATGAAAGCACCTTCCGTCTGCTTACATAGTCATCCAGTCCTTTTTTCCGCAGATTACATGCCGGACAATCTCCACAGCCATCGGAGATGATTCCGTTATAGCAAGTCAGGGTCTTTTCGCGGACAAAGTCGAACGCGCCAAGCTGGTCAGCAAGCTCCCATGTTTCCTCTTTATTAAGCCACATTAGCGGCGTATCAATCACGAATGACTGGTCCATGGACAAGTTCAAGGTCACATTCAACGATTTAATGAATACATCGCGGCAGTCTGGATATCCGCTGAAATCCGTTTCACAGACACCGGTGACAATATGTTTAGCGCCAATCTGACTCGCCAGCACTCCGGCAAACGAAAGGAACAGCAAATTCCTCCCTGGTACGAACGTCGACGGCAGCTCCCCTTCTTCTCCGTCCGCCACTGCGATATCACTTCTCGTCAATGCATTCGGTGCCAGTTGGTTCAGCAGCGACATGTCAAGGATATGATGGTTCACGCCCAATTCCTTGGCAATGTTTTGAGCGCATTCGATTTCCAAGCTATGCCGCTGATTATAATCGAACGTTACCGCTTCCACTTCCTCAAATCTCTCCAATGCCCAGAACAGGCACGTCGTACTGTCCTGACCTCCGCTAAACACAACCACTGCCTTTTCTTTCTTCTTCATTTCTATAAAACTCCTTTTTACGGAAAAAAACAGCACCCTAAGAATAGAGCACTGTTTCTCCTTAGTTTTTTTGAGAGGGTAGCTAGAACCTCTTCCGCCTTAACGCGGAATATTATATTTTTCCAAGTCAATAGTAACTTGAAAATGATTAGAAATCAAGATGTTTATATAAAGTGAACATTAGACCTGATGGAAAAATTGGTTAACTTTTCATTGCTTAAAAATGCCATTGAATATCCGATAAAAAAGAGTGAATAAAATTTCGATAAAGGGGTCCATTAATTTGAAAAGCATTAAAGCAAAGGTATTGGTGGCATTTTCACTCATCATATCCTTATGTGTCATCTTAGGAGCATTCAACATTTATAGCAGCAACAAGTCACTGGTTTATTCCCGGGGTATCATCGAAAGGGAACTTCCGCTTCTTATCCAAGACGAAAAGCTGCTATATAATCTAGCACAAAGAACCGCATTCGCCCGAGCCTATATTTTATATGGCGACGAGAGTTATAAAGAAAGGTTCTTACAATATACTGAAGAAAGCCAGGTCATCCAGGAGGAACTCCTAGCCTTAAGCGATTCTGATAAAGCAAAGGGATTGATCGAGAAAAGCGTGGATTGGAGGACGATGATTGTAGAGCGGGTATTTACGCAATATGAAAATGAAATGAAGAACGCGCTAAAGAAATACTCAAAAATGAAGTGGCGCCAATCAGCAATGAAGTAATGGAGGGTTTCAAGGAGCTTGCTTCAAAACGCGAGGAATTGATTGTCGCTTCAGGTGAAACCGTAATCGAAAGCGGGAAATCGGTCAAGACGACAAGTATCATCATGTCCATTGCGGCAGTCCTTATCGGCCTTGTGCTGGCGCTTGTTACTGCCAACCTCATTACCACCCCTCTCCTTAAAATCAGGGACAGGATGAAAATGGTGGCTGACGGAGAACTGAATCATGAGCCCCTGGAGCAAAAGTCATATGATGAACTGGGCGAATTAACGGTCTCCGCCAACCAAATGCAGCAAAACCTTCGTGATACGATTGAAAAAATGCTCGTTGTTTCGCAATCCGTTTCCAACCAAAGCGAGGATCTGACTCAATCAGCAAATGAAGTGCGGCAGGGCAGCAAGCAAATAGCGACTACAATGTATGAACTTTCGGAAGGTTCGGAGTCACAAGCCAACCGGGCAGCTGAAATGGTTCGTATGATGGATGATTTCACCGGCAGGATCGATTTGGCCCACCTAGAAGGAGTGGATGTAGCTAAAAGTTCAACCGAAATCCTTTCCTTGACCAAGGAGGGCACCGCTTTAATGCGCAGTTCGGTCCAACAGATGCAAAGTATTGATGTGATTGTCAAAAGTGCCGTAGAGCAAGTGAAAGGGCTCGATTCTCAATCACAGCAAATTTCGCAGCTTGTGCAGGTCATCAAGGATATATCCAATCAAACCAATCTATTGGCGCTGAATGCAGCCATAGAAGCCGCTCGTGCTGGTGAACATGGCAAGGGCTTTGCCGTCGTTGCCGATGAAGTGCGGAAACTCGCTGAAGAGGTCACACACTCCGTCGGGGATATCACCAATATTGTCTCCGCCATTCAAACGCGTTCAAAAACAGTCGTCCACTCCCTGGAAGATGGTTATACACAAGTTGATGAAGGCAGGAAACAGATCACGCTCACAGGCCGAACCTTTGAAACAATCAATCACTCTGTCGGGAATGTGGAAATGAAAATACAGCAAATTACAGAAGAATTGAACTATATCTTCACAAATAGTAAAAAAATCAATCAGGCTATCGAAGATATCGCAGCCGTTTCTGAAGAGTCTGCGGCAGGAATCGAACAAGTCTCCGCCTCCGCCCAGCAATCCAGCTCTTCGATGGATGAAATCACGAATCATGCCAGTGAACTTGCATCTTCGGCAGAATTGCTGACTGAACAGGTTAAGAAGTTCCAATTATGACATTAGCAATTTCCCGATACGTGAATGCGGGAAATTGCTTTTTTTCTCCTATTATAAGGGTTGTTTCATTTTCGTATATTCGGGTAATAAATAACTATACACAATAATGAAGCATTAAAAAGAAAATCTATTAAAAGCGGCTGGAATTGATAATTTTCCTTTGTTTTCAGAATATTTAGTGTATAATGAATATAAGGAATATTTTAACTTAGTTAATCATTGCTTCCAATACCCGCTTTCTGCTAATCCCGACATTCCCTTTCAACACCATGCACGGTCACTTATACTCAGTAAGGATCCATCGCATGCTTTCTCTCGAATCAAACTGTTCACAACTTTATTCACACAAAAACATAATTGCCACTCCAAATTTGCAAAAAAAGGTTAAACTTCACCAACGATATGTTACTATTAAACTAAGACCTTTTAACCCCACAAGGAGGAATTCATATGAAACGTTTTTTCAAATTCATCGCAGATTTTAACGAAAGAAAAGCACTCGAACGGGAAACCAAAGAATTCTTTCGCAAAGAATACGAAAATTATATGAAGATGAATCCTGACAATCAAGGAAAAAGAAGGAGATTAGCTCCTAGATTTTATGTGATTGATGGCGGTAAAAAGGACTCCACCCTTGAGATTTCTGACAGAAAGAAATCCAGTTAAACCTGATTCCTTCCATAATCAGCTACCCCTGCTGTAGCTCAAGAACCACAAACGTTAAAGCTCCTAGATATACGGAGAATCGTCACCATTCCATTCATTTACAATATATAAGCCGAAAGCTCAGATGCTTCTGAGCTTTCGGTTTGTCGACAAACGGGGGCGGTACGGTCTTATCCCAGCCATGTTTTTAAACAAGACTAGATTATCTTTCATGTTTTTACTGTAATCCATATTGGAATGAAGAAATTTACGACACTCCTACCGAATAACTGGCTAGCCGAGAAACTGCAGTGGCTTGCTTTAATGAGGCTTGGCAGACAGTCGGCGGAAAGGGAGCGTATTTCTGAAATCAACTGGAACGTTTTTTAAAGAAAAAAATACAGTCCGAAAGCTCAGATATGCTTCTGAGCTTTTTTATTTTTTCTTATATAAACACTATATCTATAGAAGAAACTAGGTATTTTTTAAAAGAAATGGGTTAACTTTAGTTTATTTCATGTTTTAGGTAAAAGTTCAATTATAGGCCCATGGGTATTTACTAAGAGAAAAACTGGATAATATCAAAAAAAAGAGATGTGTTCTTTTACTCATCTTTATCCAATTCAAAAGAGTTCAACTAATTGAGTCGTTAGATGCAATATTTCACATTGAATGACAAATGCATAAAAATTATTAAGTTTATGTCAAACAATGGGTATAAACAATTAATAAACTGTAATAAACATCACTTTTTATAAATAATTATTATTCAAATATAGTCGCTATGAATTAGGTTCAATTGCTCACAAAACTACTTTGATTCAGACCAAAATGGGTTTTTATTAAACTTTCCATAATTTAGTGTAAAAAAAATTTGGATTCCTTCGATTCCCCCCCATATCTTTGTACTCATAAAATATTTTATCCCATTAGATACTATTACACCCCAATATACATTTATTTGAAAAAGATAAGTATAACTATATTACAATAGAATAATTCGCTCTTGCCTATTAAGTTTAAAATCATGTAGTGTGTATTCAGTAATTCAAATATTTGAAAAAAAGAGAGGTTAAAAAATGGCACCAATATTTATTTGTGCGATCTTTTTGCTTGGTTATGGCATTTTTGAACAAAAACGCCATCAGAAGCGTCTCGACTCCATTCCAGTACGTGTGAATGTGAATGGGATTCGAGGGAAATCGACTGTAACGCGTCTAATTACAGGTGTGATCCAGGAAGCAAAATACAAAACAGTAGGTAAAACAACCGGAACATCGGCAAGGATGATCTATTGGTTTACCGACAAGGAAAAACCGATTGTACGCCGCCCTGAAGGACCCAACATAGGAGAACAACGGCGTGTAGTTAAAGAAGTTGCCGACTTAGGCACGGAAGCACTGGTTTGTGAGTGCATGGCCGTTCAGCCTGACTATCAACTAATCTTCCAAAACAAAATGATCCAAGCAAACATTGGGGTCATCGTGAATGTATTGGAAGACCATATGGATGTCATGGGACCGACTATGGATGAGGTTGCTGAAGCTTTCACTGCTACCATACCCTATAATGGTCACTTAATAACCATCGAAAGTGAATATTTGGACTTTTTCAAGCAAATTGCCAAAGAACGCAACACAAAAGTGATCGTTGCGGACAATTCCAGAATATCGGAAGACTTCCTGCGTGAATTCGACTATATGGTATTTCCGGATAATGCATCACTGGCCCTGGCCGTTGCTGAAGCTTTGGGCATTGATGAAAAAACGGCTTTTCGCGGCATGTTGAATGCGCATCCCGATCCAGGGGCCATGCGGATTACCCGGTTTGGAGATCCAATCCAGCCAACTTTCTTTGTCAATGGCTTTGCAGCAAACGACGCGGCATCGACGCTGAACATCTGGGATCGTGTCAAAACGTTCGGATACAGCTCAGAACCTCCTATCGTCATCATGAACTGCCGGGCTGACCGTGTGGACCGTACCGAGCAGTTTGCTAGAGATGTATTGCCTTACATAAAATCTGAAATCGTCATTGCCATTGGTGAAACCACATCACCGATTACAAGGGTATTCGAGCAAGGGAAATTGGATACTAAAGAATATTGGGATTTAGAAAACTGGTCAACTGAAGAAATCGTGGCCCGTCTCCGCCCATTGATGAAAAATCGCATCGTCTACGGTGTCGGGAATATTCACGGTGCTGCGGAACCATTAATTGAAGCATTCATGAAATCTAAAACAAAGCAAAAAGCAAGTTAAGTAGGAGGAACCTTAATGTTTGGATCGGATTTATATGTAGCCCTAGTATTGGGAGTAACGCTTAGCCTTATATTTTCAGAAAAGACGGGTGTCGTACCCGCAGGACTTATCGTGCCAGGTTATTTGGCATTAGTATTTGATCAATGGGAAATCATGCTGACCATTTTGATCATTAGTGTCGTAACTTATTTAATCGTCACTCACGGCCTTTCAAGATGGGTGATTTTATATGGAAGAAGAAAATTCGCCGCCATGATGGTGACCGGGATTTGCTTGAAACTCCTATTGGACTTAGTCTACCCCGTCATGCCCTTTGAAATATTCGAGTTTCGGGGAATCGGTATAATCGTACCTGGATTGATAGCGAATACCATACAAAGACAAGGAATGCCATTGACACTTGGCAGCACGCTTTTATTATCCGGCTTAACTTTCGGCTTAATGAACGTGTACTACCTATTCTGAGGTGCAAAAAATGAAACGGACTTTAAATGCAAAAGAAAAAACACTTATCTTTATTAAACGCACGAAGAAAAAGAATCTTAAATACACTGGAATCATACTACCTATATTACTAATCGCTTTAGTCATTACCACATGGATGGGACGGGCTGAGGAAGTGAAAACAGTCGAATTGAATTCCGATCAACCATTTACGATGACAATGGTCGGTGATGTGATGATGGGACGTTATGTTGAAGAAGTGACGGAAAAGCACGGGTACGAATACCTCTTCCGGTATATGAAACCCTATTTTTCCAATTCGGATTATGTCAGTGGGAACTATGAACATACCGCTTTAAAAGAAGATGTATCTAACTACAAGGAAGCAGATACGCCCATCCGGTTAAACTCGAATACCAGTGGTGTGGAAGCCGTTAAAGATGCTGGCTTCTCTGTGGTGTCTTTGGCCAATAACCATATGATGGACTATGAAGAACAAGGACTTCTTGACACGATTGATGAATTCAAAAGTGCGGATATGCACTATGTTGGTGTTGGCTCGAACTCTGCGGAAGCAAAAAACAGCATCGACTATGCGGATGTTAATGGCGTACGTGTCGCAACACTTGGCTTCACAGATGTTTACGGTAAGAATGCCGTGTCTAAAAATGATAAAGCCGGACTATTAAACTCCAATCCTGATTTATTATTTGAAATGATCGGCAAAGCAAAAGATGCCAAGCAAGGCAACGCAGACTTGGTTGTGGTGAATATGCACTGGGGACAAGAGTATTCGACATCTACAACCGCCCGTCAAACAGACTTGGCTAAAGCTATCATCGATGCGGGGGCTGACATCATCATCGGCCATCACCCCCACGTTCTTCAATCGTTTGATGTTTATAAAGATGGAATCATTTTCTATAGCTTAGGAAATTTCATATTCGATCAAGGCTGGACACGCACAAAGGATTCAGCCATGGTTCAATACCATTTAGCGGAAGACGGAAAAGCTACAATCGATGTTGTACCATTGCAAATTGAAGAAGCAACACCAAGGCCAGCTACCTCTTCAATTGACAAATCACGTGTTTACCGGCAATTGACGAAGGAAACGAGTGAAAAAGTCCAGTGGTCGAAAAAAGAGGATCGCATCGAGATTACCTTGGATCACAAGAAGGTAATCGACCATAAGGCACAACGTGAACTAGAGGAAAAGGCAGCAATGGAAAAGAAAGCTGCACTGGAGAAAAAAGCTGCACAAGAGAAAAAGGCAGTCCAAGCTAACCAACAGGAAATACACCCCATTCAGTAAGGAACGCTTTGTCACTACTTTTAGAAGAATGAAGACACACAACTTAGAAGCTCAACGAAAAGGGGGAACAACCGATGATTAACCGTATGACGAGAAAAGTGCTCATATCCCTTAGCATACTCATATATATTGCTGGATGTTCGAAGACACCCCCTATTTCTGACACGAATGATCCGATAAAGAGTAATACGGAACAATCATATGGGGTCAGTTCTTCAAACCCAATCGCAATAGATGTCGGTATGGATATATTGAAAAACGGCGGAACGGCGGCGGATGCCGCCATTGCCGTATCTTATGTATTGGGTGTAGTTGAACCTTATGGATCTGGCGTGGGTGGTGGCGGCGGTATGCTGATTGCCCCTGAATCCGGCGATCCCGAGTTTATCGATTATCGTGAATCCTCTCCAGAAGACCCGAGTTCAAGACACGATACAGGGATTCCTGGCTTGGTGGCCGGCATGCAGGTTATTAGTGATAAGTATGGGAGCGTACCAATGGCAGATCTTCTTCAGCCGGCGATAGATTTGGCTGAAGGCGGATTTGAAGTCGACGAATCGTTATCATCACGCTTAAAAGCGGCTCAGCCAAGGATATCTTCCGATGCGACTTCACTTTTTTATCCTGATGGTGATGCCATTGAACCAGGCAAAACCCTCGTCCAAGAAAGACTCGCTGAAACATTGAAGCAGATTCAAAAGGAAGGTCCTGAAGGTTTTTATAAAGGGGAAATTGCGCGGGATATTAAAAGAGAATCAGATATCGATTTGATGGATTTAAAGCGCTATAAGGTGAAAGAACGTAAGCCGGTCCAAGGAACATTTGCCGGTTATGATGTTTTTACCGCCCCTCCGCCCTTTTCAGGAATTACAGTTCTTGAAATGCTAAAGCTAGCCGAGGAAATGAACCTAGGTGATTCTTCAAGCAAATCAGCTTCTATGAAAGTGTTGGGGGGCATCACGGATACTGCTTATGAAGATCGGACCGCCCATGTTGGAGATGGAATAAGTCACTCCAAGGCGGAAAAATTGCTCTCCCCCATTCATTTGGATAATCTTAAAAATAAGATCAAAAGTGAAAAATGGGAAGATAAAGAATCGAATGGTTCCGAAGAACATGAAAGTACGACACACTTTGTGATAATGGACAAGAATGGCACTGTCGTTTCCGCAACAAATACGCTCAGTAACTTTTTCGGATCTGGGGATTATACGAATGGATTTTTCCTTAACGATCAATTGAAAAATTTCCGGTCCGGCTTGAACTCTCAAGAGGCATATAAACGGTCAAGAACTTTCACCGCTCCGACCATTCTCAAGAAACCAGGGCGGGAATCGATTGGGATCGGCTCACCAGGCGGTGATAGGATTCCACAAGTATTGATGCAGGTTCTTTATTCTTATACAGAAAATGAAGGCTCATTACAGGATATCGTCGACCGTAATCGGTTCGTCTTTGATGGAAAGAAGATTTATACAGAATCCAGGCTTTCGGATGAAATAATATCCGACTTGGAAGATTCAGGATATGAAGTCATTCAGAAGATTTCCCCCATGTATTATGGCGGGGTTCAAGCACTCGTTAAAAACGAGAAAAATGGACAAATATCCGGAGCTGGGGATAAAAGAAGAAATGGAAGCTGGAAAGCTCAGCAATAAACAGGCCGTCCAGTTCCTCCTTTTCTAAATATCATATGAATTTTAGCGATGTATAAGGGGATTTTGAATATGAATATCGTAAAAAAAATAACAAGCTGGGTTATACCTGTTCTTCTTGTAGCGGCCCTGCTTGTGACAATGAATACGTTTAAACGGACAGAAACGTTAACACCCGACGAGCAAAAGAAAATAGAACAATATACGACTGTCGAAGAATAAAAAAAGCTGGGGCATCCCCGCTTTTTTTATTTTGCCGTCAACGGGTATGGAAGATTAAATACACTACGGATACGGAGGATAACCATGATTAAAAATAGCTATACTGATTTTTTTGAACTACAGGAAAATGAACAAGAATACCTTGATTACCGAATCATCGTTCATCACAGGAATCCTTATATTGCAGTTCTAGCCATTCATGGCGGGAATATCGAACCAGGTACGAGCGAAGTTGCAGCCGCACTTGGAGAGAGACTTTGTGCAAGCACCTACCTATTCGAAGGCCTAAAACCAAGTGGCAACCAGGTCCTCCATATAACATCCCGCTTGTTCAATGAACCGAACGGCGTTTCAATGGCAGCGAACGCTCAGACCGCCCTTTCGATCCATGGCCACTACGACGTACATAATGCGCTGGTTTACATTGGCGGAAGGAACGAACGATATAAGAACCTTATTCAGCAATGCCTCAACAAAGCTGGATTCCAAACTGAACATGCACCGCAGCACCTTTCAGGCATGAGCGGAAACAACATCACCAACACATCCAAAACGGGTGCAGGCGTGCAATTGGAACTTTCCACAAAGCTTAGAAAAAGCTTTTTCAAAGGTGATGACTTTACCAGTAAGAACAGGGTCAATCACTGTGATCTGTTTAAACGGTTCGTTACTGCCATTGAAAAAGCGACGCTTGCATATAAACAGGCTGAATGACCTTCTTATTCGATGAGGCTTTCAGCTTGACCGAAGCTTTCGAATTTCTCGGCAAAATAACCTGACGAAAGGTTGGAAATATGAACGCCGGTGTTTTCCGTTGTATTGAGAAAACGGCCATCACCCAGATAAATTCCTACATGGGTCACACCTAGCCTTGTTCCTGTGTCCCTAAAAAATACTAAATCCCCTGCTTTTGGATTTTCGATTTTGGGCACCAATGAGAAGTAATCCGCTGCGGAATCTCGTTTTACAGATAGGCCCTGCTCCTTCATGACCCAATAAATGAAGCCGCTGCAATCCATTCCGGTCATTGGATCTTCTCCCCCGAAAACATAGGTGAATCCGCGTAAAGTATATGCATACTTGATGACATCATATGCTTTATCATATGCAGCCTCCTGGTTTACATAAAACGGAAATAACGGGTTGCTGTATAGTTGAAGATACTGCCCTTGCATCAACTCATCCGTCCTTAAAGCGTTACGGCTTTTGATCGTACTCATGGAAATGCTGTAATTCTCCGATATACTATTAAGCGTTTCTCCCGATTGGACGATATGCTCTCCTTTAGGCGTGTATGTTTTGTACGCCACTTGGTATTTTGCAAAGTAATCTTCTGTAGTGGATCTCACCTGAACCGTTTCTGCACCATATCCAGAATTGACAAATAGGTTTTCGCCGACATAAATACCCGCAGTCACGACTTTTAAGCTGTCTTTTTCCAGAAAGAATATAATATCCCCTGTTTTCGGAGTGTCTGTATCCATCCCTTGCTTATAAAAACCATCTACTGTCAAACGGTCGACCGGCACATTTTGCCGGGAAAGCACCCAATGAATCAATCCGCTCGAATCAAATCCTTTTTCAGGCGTCTCCTCTCCAGCTGTCTTTTTAAACCCTATAAAAGTTTTCGCATAGTTTGCAATTTTTTTCCCTCTCTCCGACCATTGATAGATGGAAGGAGTATACGCCGTTTGAATGATTGTCAACTTTTGGCCCGCAAATAACTTTTCATCCGGTAAACCATTCGTTTTCATCAATTGCTCAGCCGATATATCATATGTCTTGGCAATCGATTCTACCGTCTCGCCAGTAAGTACAGTATGCACAGGATCTGCTGCCTCGGCCTTTAAGCCAGCTAAAAAAGTGAAACTAACCATGAATACCAATGTAAGTATCATACAGCTTATTATTTTTCCATTAAACATTTTAACCCTTCCTTTATACGCTGAAATATTTTTATTTATTTACGATGTTCAAGTAAATTCCATCATATGAATCTTCTATCCTATCATCCACTCAAACGAATGAGTCTTAGTGCTCACCACAGCAATATTATCGGTAAAAACAATGAAACCTTTAGCCTGTTTTTGTAAAAAAACCATCAGTCCGATTCAATAAAACACCTTAACCGTAAATCATTATTCCTATGCCGCTAGAGAATTTTATTGTTTTGTGCAGAATGGGTAAAGGTAGATTAGAGGAATCCCGGATATAAATGACAGATAAAGCCCTGCAGGCAATTAAAAATATGCAGCATAGTTTGGGAGGGGAAACGTATTTGAGGTTTGGCATAAACAGAACACATTAAGTTTGGCAAGCTCAAAAATGAGCACGAGGATATTCTCGTTTTACATGATATAAAAATTTTGATCGACCCATCGGACTCCCACAGAACAAACGGAAATTGATTACGAAGGCGATCGATTTTTGATCAGGAACCTGAATCCATTGGTATCACCCATCATCTAGCAGAAGTAAATAAGGGGAAAGCTAAATGGCATTCCCCTCGTTTCTATGAATCTATCGCATAAAATAATGTGCAAGCTTCTAAATACATTATCCATTGGCAGTCGTTAATCAATCCAATCGTCCACGTTTTCCATCTAGGCAGGCTCCATGGGATCATTATTCTAGTTTCAGATTGAATCTTTGGACATGCAGCATTGGAAATAACAAAAACTGCTGTCCATTGAACAACATTAAAATTTCCGTGCTACTTGTCCCATTCCTATATAATATTCCCCTTCGTAAAAAAAGCATGGACAATTGACCCGTTCCTCTAAATTGTACTTTTGTACTTCTATTGATTTTGTCCACTAAAGAGAGATACCCCGTTCAACTATTCACCCTTCAAAAATGGCAATCTAACAAAAAAGGGAAACCACTGTAATGGCCTCCCTTTTTGCAACGCTTGTTATTCCCTATTCTCTATCTGGAATTCCCCCAACGTATGCTCCAAATCATTTATTAACTGTGTAAGCTGCTGTGTATATTGAGCAAGTTCATTGGATGAAGCAGCTTGTTCCTCCATCGATGATGCAATTTCTTCTGATGAAGCTGTCGTTTGCTGCGATACGGCGGTGATTTCTTCTATCACTTTAATAACCGTTTCCTTTTGTTGATTGATGCTTTCAATGGATCGTGTTTCTTCCTGAATCGAATTGGATATTTTCCCGACGGACTCCTCCAGCTCTTTCATGGCTTCACTTACCGTGTTCACGGCATTTTTCTGGTCCTTGCTGATTTGATTCGTTTCATTGGTCGTTTTCAGCAATTCCTCTGTATCTGACAGAATGCTTTGGATGATTGCTTGGATGTTTTTTGTAGCTTCCTTTGAATCATCAGCCAAACTCCTTACTTCATTCGCCACGACAGCAAAACCTTTGCCGGACTCGCCTGCCCTTGCAGCTTCTATAGATGCATTCAAAGATAACAAATTGGTTTGTTCCGATATTTCCGAAATGGCATTCGTGACATCGGAAATGGTTTTTGATTTTTCCACTAGTCTTAAGCTCATGCTGGTGACTGCAGAAAACGCCATTTCTAATTTAGAGTATGACGCTTCCAAACCACTTACCTCTTGTTTCCCTGACTCTATTTTTTCAGATGCAAGTTCCAATACGGATTGGATTTCCCTCGATTTTTTTGATAACCCATCGATTTCTCCACTAAGGACCTGGATCGTGCCCGCACCATGCTCCACTTGTTCAGATTGATTCGATGCACCCGCTGCAATCTCTTCTATCGCGCGTGAAACATCTGTAATGGCCGCACTATTTTCAGCAGCTATTTGGCATAAACCGGCATTGGCATTTGTCACCGATTCCGCATTGCCGTTTACCTTCTCAACCAATCTTCTTAGTTTCCCAAGCATCGAGTTATAGCTTTTGCTTAAGTCCCCAATCTCATCATTGGATTTAATGGCAAATCCGGTCACTAAATCCCCATTCGCCGTCTTTTCTATGATTTTTTGGAAGTCGGCCATGATTTTCGTTAACTTTCCTGCTAGATAAAGAGCACATACCATCCCGAGTAAGAGACCTAAAATACCTGATATCACTACGATTCTATTAATGCCATCCAGCTTGGATTGCAATATTTTGTCCGGAGTGAGCGCCAACACCTTCCAGTTCACTTCAGGGACCGTACTCAATTCACCTGTATAATCTTCACCATCCAACGTCAAGGATTGATTCGCCTTGTCGCCCCCATTATACATGTCGGTCACCCACTTGAACTCTGAATTGAATCGGTCAGTGTCCGTCATGAAATCCTCCACACCTTCTTCCAGGCCGCTTTTGTCAGGATTCATATTCTTCCCGTCCATATCCTTCATGAATGAACTCACGATAAAACCTTGTGAATCCAATATCACCAGATTGCTGGTAGAACCCTTTTCGATGGTTGACCTCATTTTCCCGATTGTCGCAAGGTCGATATCATAACCAAGGGCCCCTGCCATTTTCCCGTCCGATAACACGGGCGTGACAACGGAAGTCATGATCATTCCCGAAACTCCATCCTTATACACATCCATCCATTTCGTTTCTGGTCTTTCGGTCAGCTGCGTATAAGTCTTAGTCTCCCTAGCATCCTGATTGAAATCCATTTGGGGCGAAGCATACAAGGAACCATCCGATCCATCCATATAATAAACGGAAATTAAATCCTCATTGTTCTTTTGAAAAGCCTCTAACGTTTTTTGGATATCCTTGATTGAATCACCCTTCTTGATCTGATTGGAAACCAGCTGTGATAATTGCTCTAGCGAATTTTCATACGTTGCCATGCTCAAATTGATTTGTGCCGCTGCATTTTGGGCCGAGCTTTTGTTGATGGACGTACTATCTTCTTTAAAAATGGAGGTCACCTTTACCCCCATTATCGAAACGGATACGACTATCGCGAGAAAAATGGATGTACATATAAATAGTAACCATTTTATCCGAAGCGATATCCTTCTCTTTACTTTTTCTTTCTTGTCAATCGATGAACTTCCCATCAATAATTTCCCCCTTTTATTTGACCTGCAAATACTCTCGCTAACATGTGTGAAAACAAAGATTCAATCTATACTCAAAATGGATCCTTCCTAAATTACGATTACTTACTTTATTTTTCCACATAAACATACTATAGACCTATACATCCCTTGTCAATCACCAATTAAGGAAAAATTTATAGGTCTAAAGTTCGTATTCTTTTTTCAAATAAAAAAAACCCTTGGATTGTATAGAATCCAAGGGTTTCACATGGGTAATATTAGGGTCAGCAGTAAAATAAGATTTAGCGTAACGCTGCGGCTAAGCTTTCTCCGAATTCTTTTGCGCCATCCGGACCATCACCTGTTATGATATCATCATGCGCAACGACATGCTGTTTTGCATATTCAGCGGAATTGGCTTTCAATTCGTCAATTTGAACATCAACTGGGTAACAAGCAGCTTTACGTCCAGAAAGTAAACCCGTTTTCGCTACAGTAACAGAACCTGCACAAATTCCCGTTACAAGAACTTTTTGCTCATGCGCCTGTTTCAAAAAACTTTGCAATTCTTGGTTACCCCATAGATGATCGTTCGTACCTGATCCCCCAATCACTGCAACTGCATCATAATCACTGGCTGAAACTTCAGAAAAGATCACCTCTGCCAAAGCCTTGCCTTGAAAGTCACCTGTTATTTCACCTGTTTTCGTACTGGCTATCGTTACTGCCACTCCTGCATTTTCCAATACTTCTTTCGGCTGAAATAATTCATCTTCATTAAAACGTTCTGGTGGTATAATTAGTAATGCTTTTTTACTCATATATATTGCCTCCTGAATTGAATTGTCTGATCTACTCAAATTGTAACGCTGGTAATCGGCGCTGTGAAGAATGCACTTTTATGTGCGGAGGTTACCTTAAGGTTACTGGTAAAATAAAAAAGGAGCTAATGTCCATGTCAGAAACATTAAGAGATGAAATCAAAGAAAAGATCCTAAACGGCTATTATAATTGCGAAAAAGAACTTACTTTATCCATATTCAGCGGCAAATGGAAAATCGTCATTCTATGGCATCTAGGTGTAGAAGGCCCACACAGATTCAGTGAACTTCAAAGGCTTTTCCCGAAAATATCCCATAAAATCTTAACGAATCAGTTACGTGAACTAATGGAAGACGGCATCGTCCATCGGGAGGTATATCCCGAGATCCCTCCAAAAGTCGAATATTCGATGACTGACCTTGGAATGACCTTGCTGCCGATCGTTGAAATGATGTATGAGTGGGGAAAAAACAGGATGAATCAAATTAAACAAGAAATGCATGTCAGTGAAAATGATGCGAATAAATAATGCCTGACCCGAAAAAACGAAGCCAATTGTAAAATGTGAACGTTGCCTCCAGGTACTCGCTTTCCGCAGGCGGTCTTGGCGCCTGTGAGGTCTCCCTTGGACACGCTTTTCTAAGCAGGAGTCTCAAACATCCGCTCCAAATCAACTTTGTTTAAAATATTGGTTTGATGCTCCCATCCCGAACCATGATTAAGATTTGGTTATGCTAATGTTTTCTTACTGTTGAAACCCCTACTAGATGGAAGAAATTTGCGACACTCCTGCCGAAAAACTGGCTGGACGAGACACCGCAGGCGCTTGCTTTGATGCGGCTTGGCAGACAGCCGGCGGAAAGGGAGCGGATTTCTGAAATCGGCTGGAACATTTTTTAAATAAAAAACTAGACCGACATTAGAATATCTCGGTCTAGTTAATTCGAAGCTGATCCTTTTCATGAAAAGGAAAGGTGATAACTCATTTTACTTTTTACGAGGCTTGGTGAATTGCTGACCAATTGCACCTATTATTAAAATGATGATCGAAATGAGACTGTAGTCCTTAAAAAAGGTCGTAAATGGAATTTCCAGAAATAAGAACGCCATCGTAATCAATCGTCCTATAAGTAGAATCATTCCGATAACTACCATCCAATTAAATAGTTTCCCCAATAAATCCATCTTTTCCTCCTTAGTCAATCAAATGATGACTTTCATGGTATCATCTATCTACAAGAATAAATAACGGGCATGCTGAAAAATATCCAATTCCCTTCAGGCTCCATGACCTTCATCTTGACATGTCGTTCCGTGTACCATTACTAGGAAGCATCTTTGGAAATCGGTTTTCCGGCTTCGACCAACACTTTACTGCCCAGTAGGAAAAAACCTTGAATGAACAGCAATAAACCAGTTCCTATAAGCAGCCATTCTATTTTAATGATGTCGGATATCGGGCCGAATACAAGCATTCCCAGGGGCATCATTGAAGTCGAGATCATTCCTAAAACACCAAATACCCTCCCAAGAAGATCACCCTCGACCTTCTCCTGTAACAAGACCGTGGACGGCGTATTAAAGATGGGCATCGCCAATCCTACTACCCCCATGATGATCAAGTAAATCCAAAAAACGGGGATGATTCCAAGTGCGAAAGTACAGGCACCAATTATAAGGCTTGCAAGTGTCATCGTATGGATCTTGTTTTTAAAGCCTCCCCAGGAAGCCATGAAAATCCCGCCTAGCATCATACCGATGGCAAAGGTGATTTCTATCGCAGTCAACCGCCAAACATCGTTCCCGAAAGAACGTGTGACCTGAAGCGGTGTAAGAAATGCAACAGGTGCGGCAAGCACGAAGAAAAATGCGAAAAACATAAAGAACTTCTTAAGAAAGTCGTGATTCCTGATATAATTGAATCCTTCTTGCAAATCGGTGAAATAGCTGGTTGTTTGCTTTTGTAATGCCTTAGCATGTGCTGGAATTTTCAAAAATGCCAGCAATGTGAAGATGGAAATTGCAGCTGTAATCACATCAATGAAGAAAATGGTTTCGATTGAAGCCATGGTGAGCAGCGCGCCGCTCACCATGGGGGAAACGAGCATCACTAGCGCTTGAATGCTTCCATTTGTCCCGTTCACCTTCGTAAGCTTATCCTCTGGCACGAGTTGCGGAAGAATGGCCCCGACTGCTGGAGTCTGGATTCCAGTTCCGATCGCCCGGACAGCGGACATGACGAAAAGCAGCCAAAGCTCATCGTAGCCGATTAGAAACAAGATGGCCAATATCAGCGTTGAAATGGCAATCAATGAATCCGAAAGAATGATCAGCAATTTCCGATTATAGCGGTCTGCCCATACCCCCGCGATGGGGGAGAGTATAAAGGTGGGCACGAAACCACAAACGATGGATATCGTCATCATGACACCCGACTGTGTATTCAACGTGATATACCACATGATGGCATACTGAACCAAGGACGAACCAAAGAGGGATATCGTCTGACTGCCTAGAAAAAGAGTGATATTCTTTTTCCAATTGTCCTTTACTTGTTCATTTAATGATTTCATCTCTTAAACACCTCATTCTATTTTCAATATTTTTTCTTAATGCCCTAAAAAAAAACACAGGCTATCTGCCTGTGTTTAGAGTAAATGGATCAGAACCTATCTAAAGAAACCTGAGTGGATGACTATTTTCACGATAAAAAATTAATCTCCCACTGGCCTTCGGTTTGGTCAATACAATGGAGAATCAACCACTTTACATATATCCAAAATGACCCCTTGGATAGGTAAAGTAATTCTCCCCTTAATCATTCTTCTATTTTAAAGTCAACTGGAATCGTGAAAACCTTTGATCACAAAGGTTGCCCCGGCTTCAGCTGGACAGTAAAAAAAGAGGTTGAAATCGTCCCTTTTCCCACAAAATCTTAAAATGAAGGTTCCCTTAAAAATAGACAGACCATTCCCATTTACCCTGCGGACATGCAGAGCTCTTGAACGTATTCAATTAACGGTTCAAAGATTGGAAACGCAGTCTGATAAATGTCACAAGGAAAACCTCCATTTCTTAAAAGTTAAAGTCATCTTAACATGGTATCAACTGGAATATCAATAAAAAACTTCCTTCATGGCAAAGCATCACTTTGGCTTTGTTCTTCCGCTTCCTTATGTATCCAGATGAATGTCACATATTCCATTTAATCCATTCGTTTGACGGCGGCCGTATATTCCTTATGCCATTTCTCCCATTCATCCATTGGGAAATCCTGACGATGACCATCAAGTAAATCACTAAACATATCAAGGCAAATATGCCAGCCTGCCAAATCTTTTGCTGTATGATCATTAACTGGCGTGATGGATTCTTTCAATACTAATGAGCATCCATCCTTTTCAGGGGATACTTCGAAACGAACCCAGCCGTCCCCCCATTCAAAATCTAAAACGGCAGATTCTTGGAAGTCCCTGATCTTCATATCAAAAGATTTCCCTGACCCATCATTGAAATTGAATTTTATGGTCCCGTCTTTTCTAAGGTCCTTCATTTCCAGGTTGGACATCCACTTTTCCAGCTTATCATTCTCCGTTAATGCACTCCATACCTTTTCCACCGAATGATTGAGCAGGCGATCGAATCTTGCGATTATCCCATTACCTTCTTTTTCGATTACAGCTTGCACTAGGATTCCCCCCATTCAATTCGTTACCCGATCTGATTTTTATAATAAAAAATGGTCGGATGGAATTCACCATTGGCAGATTTCGCATAATCAGGAATCCTGCCTGCCTGAATATATCCCAATGAAGTATACAGGGAGTTAGAAGGATCCCCTTCCCTTGTATCCAGGACCAATAATGTCCGTCCCTCTTGCTTGGCCCTCTTCTCAGCCTCTAGCATGAGTGAACGTCCTATGCCGTTTCTTCTATAACCAGTATGTGTCATTAATTTTGCGATTTCCGCACGATGGCCGCCGTTTTGCTTTGAACTTAAATGCAGCTGCACGCTCCCGACTATCTCACCCTGTAATTTAGCGACAAACAGAATCACATCAGGATTTATGGCACTACCCCAGTAATCAATGGCCTCAGACTGTTTCATGGGAGGTAAAAAACCTATGGACGCGCCATCATCCACCACTTGTACCAAAAGGTCGCAAAGTTCATTAAGATGGGATTCGATTGATGTTAATTGTACGATTTTCACATCGGCATTCACAGTAATCACAACCTTTCATATTCACCATCCCTGGCGATTTGATAAAGAAGTAATATGAGCCAGATGATGTCGCCCGTGCCAAGCATAAATGCCTATATTTTCACCAACAGTCACCTTTCCTGAATCAGGATGGATGAATGTTCGGCTTAGGTCATCCGCATGAAGGCCCGATAAAAGTTTATACATTCGGATATGTATACTTTCGAGCAGTGATAGAGAAACTTCAATCGGCAAACCATAATCAGGTAGCTCAGCCCATTGCCCCTCCTCGTACGGTTTAATGACAGGACTTTCTTCCGTAAGGGCCAATTTGAAGCGAATATACGCATTCATATGACTATCAGCAACATGATGCACCACCTGGCGGACCGTCCATCCTCCAGGCCGATAAGCCGTATCAAGCTTTTCATCATCCATGTTACCTACCGCTTCACGCAGCATCCGAGGCAAAGCTTCAATCTCGTTGAGCCACCCCTCGGCTACACCACTAGTAATTTCCCCGTCAAACTGAAACTTTCCAACCGGGTATCTTAAATCCATCTTCATTCCCCCCTGATGATCAATAAAAATAGCATCTATATATATTCTTTATCGATTAAGACAAATCCTTTTTGCCCGTATACTTTGCTTTGCTCTCCTGGCTTATCATTACCCAGCAGGAAATTTAATCCACATCATTTGCACGTATACTATTTCCACATTTAGTAACCATAAACAAATGAATGGCATGTGCATCAATCCAATCTTTAAACAATGGAAATGGGGATAGGATCACCTTGAAGAAAATCAGTTCGATACAAACCCTTAGCATCTTCTTTTTATCAATCGGCCTTCTTAATCACGTAATTTTGATCCCTTTCCTCCTATCCACTGGCGGAAGGGATGCTTGGTTTTTTTCAATCCTAAATATTGGATTGATACCGATTTGGGTCTACATATTATCGAGAATAATCAAGAATATGGATAATCAATCCCTGACGGATTGGCTTGAAAATAGATTTGGAAAACACATTAAAAATATCGCTTTATTCTTTATCGTGATTTATCTGATCAGCCTTGTTTTGGCCACTACAAAGGAAACGATTGATTGGATAACTACAAGCTTTCTTTTTGAAACCCCAAGTTTAGCGATTATCATTCCGTTTACGCTGCTATGCATTTTTCTTGCCCATTCGGGTATGCGCTCCATAGCCATTTGCTCTTCTGTATTATTGCCGATTGTCGTCATTCTTGGCATTTTCGTTGCGACAGGAAATATACCGACAAAAGACTACAGCCACCTCCTTCCCCTTTTCGAGAATGGCTATTTTCATGGCATTAAAACCCTTCAATATTCTGGTTATGGCCTTGCCGAACTGATTTTAATCGTTTTTTTTCAAGAAAAACTTTCGGATCAGCTCAATCTAAAGGTATTAGTATTCTTATGCCTCGGACTAATGTTTTTACTTCTTGGCCCATTAACAGCAGCACTCGCCGAATTCGGGCCGAGCTTAGCCGAAGCCATGAGGTACCCCGCCTATGAACAATGGCGTCTGCTGACAATTGGTAAATATATTGAACATACAGACTTCTTTTCCATTTACCAATGGCTTGCTGGTGCCTATATCCGCGTTTCACTGGCGTTATTCTTAATAATGGAAGTCTTTAAAGGAAAAACTAATAATATGAAGCTTGGAATTCTTTTCGCTGTAGGCTTTCTTATGGTCGTCATCTCCATCGTACCATTCAGTAATTTCAAGTTCTTGCATGTAAGCCAGACATTCTACTATCCTGGCGCTTTTTATTTCCTGTTACTTCTGTCCGCCTTTTTGTTTATCGGCACTTTCATCAGATCTAAGGAGGGTAAGCAACATGCGAATGAAACGATCCAAAAATGAGCCACCCCTCTCAGAATTAACGGAGGAGACATTTCGGGAGTTATTCAGTTCAAGCTCAGATATCATGTTTGACACGATTTATATCGGAGAAACCGAAAGACCCATTCCTGTCCTTATTTTTTATTGCTCGGGTATGGCCGACATCAGTTTACTAAACGAGGGTATTTTGGAAAAGTTAAACAAAATGATGGAGTTGGATGAGAGAATCGATGCTGAAGAATCAATCAACAAGCTAAAACCCTTGATAGACCTCAGGAAAGTAACCATAGATAGTGAATTCAATAGCGTCCAACAACTGATTTTCTCTGGGTATGCCTTATTATTCATACCCTCAGTCCAACAGTTATTTTCAATAGAATTGTCCAACGTGCCGAACCGGCAGCCCGAGGAGTCTTCTTTTGAGGTTTCGGTAAGAGGTCCAAGAGATGGGTTTGTCGAAGACATATCCATCAATACTGCTTTAATCAGAAAGCGTCTAAAAACAAAATCGCTCGCCTATGAAGACTTTATCGTTGGCAGGCGCAGTCAAACGAAAGTCGGACTGATGTACATGGATGACATCATCAATAAAGAACTCATTAAAAATGTAAGATCGAAAATCAACTCCCTTGATATAGATATATTGGTGAGCAGCCAACAATTGGAGGAATTGATCACTAACAGTAAATATAGTATATTTCCACTCACTCATTATACGAGTCGCCCTGATTTTGTAGTCGAAGCACTCAATCAAGGAAGATTCATTCTAATCGTGGACGGCATGCCAACGATAATCGTGGCCCCTTCTACCTTACTATTGCAAATAAAAACCGCAGAAGATTCGAATCTTCCTTATCTATTTGTAAGCCTTGAGCGACTTCTTCGCTTTATGGGGCTTGGCATTACCGTTTTATTGCCGGGGTTTTGGATATCCATTTCCGCTTTCAATATTGAACAGGTGCCGTTCCCGTTACTAGCCACCATAACCCTTTCAAGGCTGGGACTTCCCTTATCTGCCACGATGGAATTCATTCTCATGCTCGTTTTATTTGAATTATTCCGTGAATCCGGGGTCAGGTTACCTAAAGCGGTTGGGCAGACAGTTGCCGTTGTAGGAGGCCTAATTGTCGGTGATGCGGCGATAAGGGCTGGACTGACTTCACAAACCATGCTTGTGGTCACTGCCGTAACCTCAGTTGCATCTTATACACTTGTAAACCAGTCTTTAACAGGTGCCGTTACCGTTCTGCGAATGTTTGTGCTGTTACTAAGCTGCATTTATGGAATCTACGGCTTGATAATCGGTTTCCTTTCCATTGTCACTTTACTATCCAGACTTGATTCATTCGGGGTTTCATATATTGGCGGAATGAACCCGCCAAGGATCACAAAAATCCTGTATTCATTCATAAAGGTACCATGGAATTCCATGAGCAAACGATCCATGGCAGCTAATGATAAGACCAGAAAGGGGCAGTAAGGCCATGTTCCGCATCTGTAAAATTTGGTTGACCCTACATTTAATCCTATTTCTTTCAGGCTGTTGGGATGAAAAAACGATCCAGGACTTTCATTATATAACGGCCATCGGGATAGATTTCAAAGATGGGGAATACATAGTTTATACCCAACTTGTAGACTTCGCTGCGGTAGCTAAAACGGAGGCAAAGCCGACGCAAGCCCCTCCCGTATATGTAGGGAAACAAAAAGGACGGTCCATTTCGATCGCCATTAATAAACTAATGCGCAATACTCAACAGTCTCTCTATATAGGGCATGTATCCACATTTGTAATCAGTGAAAATGTTTTGAACCGGCAAAGCGCAGAAATAGTGGATTATATATACAGAAACCAATTACTCAGATACTCAGCCAATATCTTTGCCACAAAAAATTCCATGGAACAGCTTTTCTCCATTAACGGCTTTTTTAATTTGTCACCTTTATACACGACATTATATTTTCCGGATGATGTATACCGGATTAGATCATTCATCCAACCCATTACGGTCCAAAGGTATTATTCTGCCCAGCAGGAAAAAGCATCCACAACCATATTACCCTCCATTTCCTGGAACGATAAAGTTTGGAAGGAAAAAGATAAAAAACGAAAAAGCCTCTATATGGATGGTGCATTTACCATTTACAATAAAGTGTCCCAGCCCTGGTTCTCTGAAAAAGAACTGAGCGGTGTACGCTGGTTCACTAAAAGGACCAACAAAACTCCAGTGAACATCACCATGAATAAGCAAGACATCTATGCCTCTTTTTCCCATCCGGCTCATAAAGTAAAACCTGTTCTCAAGGATGGCAAGTACAAATTCGATATTGAAATTGACGTATCCGGCAAAATACTGGGGCTTGATACCCAAATCGATATCGGGAAAATAAAACGTAAATTCGAAAGCCAAATAAAAAAGGAAATCCTATCAACGTTTAAAACAGGGCTCCAAAAGAACGCAGACCCTTTAAACCTAGGCAAAACCCTTTATATCAAAGAAACAAAATACTGGCAAAAGAATCAGATAAAAGAGCCTAAGGATTATTTAGATAAGAATTCAATACATGATATAAATGTAAAGGTACATATCCTTAACACAGGTGCTTTAGAAGCCAAACCACTGCAGTAATGAAGAAAAGAGGATTTGGTTTGGAATTTATAGTACCCAATATTATTTGATAATGTTAGATTCACGAGTAAATCGGCTTAATTCACGAGTATTTGTTCCATTTTCACGAGTAAATCACCCAAATTCACGAGTATTTGCTTCAAACTCACGAGTAAACGCCATATATGTGAGTTTGCTGCTGCATCTATGGATAAACGCTTCTATCTTATGGGGTTGCTGTTAATCTCAGGTTTAATAGCCCTCTACATGTTGAAAAAACCAGGATGGTGCCTTTTTGAGCTCCATCCTGATTTTTGGGGCTGGAAAATGTGGTCCGGAATTGTCGGATTGCATGATTAAATGGTAAATTTAGAGTATTCTAACATTTGGGGGTCCATTTATGAGCATACAGAAGGCTACATTACATGAGCTGGAATCACTGACGGAACTTTTTGATTTATACAGAGTGTTTTATGAGCAAACCTCTGATCTCGGTCGTGCAAGGGAGTTTTTAAGGGAAAGGCTGACAAATGGGGAGTCTGTGGTTTTTATGGCCTTTGATGAAGGAAATCCAATTGGTTTTGTACAATTATATCCTTCTTTTTCGTCTGTGAGTATGATGCGGTCATGGGTATTGAATGATTTATTCGTGAAGGAGTCCGCCCGCAAAAAGGGTTTTGGTGAGGAGTTATTAAATGCGGCCATCGCTTTTGCACGCGAAACAGGTGCTAAAGGGGTTTCACTGGAGACAGGCAAGGATAATGTAAAAGCACAGAAACTTTATGAAAAGATTGGTTTCGCCCGTGAAACGAACCATTTTTATTATTTCACCATTTAATAAAAAAAAGTGTAGGGAAAACCTTCCCTACACTTGGATGCTATTTATCTAGTATATCAATTATTTAGCAGATGCCATGCTGGCTTGAATTTCTTTAATTAGAAGTTCGGCACCTTCAGGGCTAAGTATTAATTTACCTTCAGCAAGTTTCATATTGTCATCGGAAACTTCACCTGTAACCTGACAAGTCATGTTTGGTTTATATTTTTGAAGGATGATGCGCTCTTGTTCTACATAAATCTCTAGAGCGTCTTTCTCATTAATTCCTAATGTTCGGCGTAGTTCAATTGGAATGACTACCCGCCCTAATTCGTCAACTTTACGTACAATACCTGTAGATTTCATTTAATTTACCCCACTAACTTTCTTGCGAATGTTGCATTTAATTATTTCGTCACCATTCGACATTATTTGCACTTCTATTAAGATACCACTACCTACCATATTCGTCAATTCTCGTATCTTCATATATTATCTGCCTCTATATGATTTTTATATAAAACATTAGTAATTCCTTCATAACACGCGTCATGACAACGTTTCTTGCTCATTTAGTTGGTACATATTGTTAATTTAAATATTAAAATGGAAACGCCTACATTCAATTCAAACAAGCATTCTTTTCATTTCATGTCGAATCATGGAGAATGAATTTCACTAGCCTAAAAGAATCCTGTTGATTTTCTTTTGCTTTTGAAGGACAATTTAAATTGATCGCTTATAATATTCCGAAAATTCATTCCGCTTTTGAAACAGTGGATATATCTGAAATTTTTTTCAGAAAGCCGAAACGATTGCCATCCTTCCAGAGTCTTACTGACTCATAAAACAGATTGAGGTGAGTCAATTGCGTCCGATTATAATAGGTATTTGTTCTGCTTTCTTTTTTGCATTTACGTTTGTATTAAATCAGGCCATGGAGTTGTCTGGCGGAAGTTGGATTTGGAGTGCTTCGCTGCGTTATATCTTTATGGTGCCATTTCTGTTGTGTATCGTATTGAGCAGAAAAAACCTGCGTCCCCTTTTACAAGTGATGAGAGAAAAGCCGGGTCCTTGGCTGCTTTGGAGTTTTGTCGGATTTGGGTTATTTTATGCTCCTTTATGCTTTACGTCCGCCTACTCACCTGGCTGGCTGATCGCGGGCACTTGGCAAATCACGATCATTTCAGGTGCTTTACTTGCGCCGCTGTTTTTTGAAAATGTCCAAACGAAAGATGGGATCGAAAGGCAAAGAGGAAAGGTTTCCGTGAAAGGCCTCCTCATGTCCATGATCATTCTGCTTGGGATCATCCTGATGCAACTGGAACATACCAAACACATTTCAATGGCCAATCTTTGGCTGGGAGTTATTCCAATCGTCATCGCTTCGTTTGCATACCCTTTGGGAAATCGCAAAATGATGGAAGTATCCGAAGGACGTTTGGATGCTTATCAGCGGGTTTTGGGAATGACTTTGGCGAGTCTGCCATTCTGGTTTTTGCTTTCCTTGTACGGTTTCTTTACAGTAGGTGCGCCGACGAAGATGCAGAGTTTTCAATCCCTTTTGGTGGCACTATTTTCTGGAGTCATCGCCACGGTCCTTTTTTTCAAGGCGACCGATTTGGTACGCGGAAATATGCAGAAATTAGCTTCAGTTGAAGCTACACAATCGATGGAAGTCCTTTTTGCCCTTGCTGGTGAATTACTATTCCTATCTTTACCGATTCCTTCTCCGTTATCGTGGTTTGGCATCTTTATCGTCATCATGGGAATGATCCTGCATAGCTATGTATCACATAAAAAAGAAGGTCCATCCCGGAAACGGACAGTGAGTGCCTAAATAGCAAGTCAAAAAGCCCCGGATAAGGTTTCGGGGCTTTTTTGATCTGAAAACAGAACCTTGATTACGTTCTTTTTTTCCATTGACAGGTCATGATAAATTGATGATTTTTTAGAGTGGCAAAAAGCTCACCATTCATTTTTTTCATTAAACTTTTTGCAATGGATAACCCTAGTCCCATTCCTTTTTTAGCTTGCTGTATCCCCTGTATAAAACCTATCAAAGATTCTCTCAACATCTTGTTCAGTCATCACATCTGTTTTGTTACGAATAGTAAAGACAATGGAAGATGATTCTTCCTTTAATGATATCTCTACCGCACCACTTGCATGTTTAAGAACATTACTCACTAAATTTTCAACAACTCTTATTACTGCTGATGGATCTGCATATAACATTATCTCTTCATCAGGCATGTCGATATCCACTTGTAACTGTCGCTCATGAAACGCATCATAGTAGTTCATGATCACTTCCCAAATACTCTGATTAAGATGGAATGTTTGAAATTGCAGCTCATAGTCCATGGATTCCACTATAGATAATTCGAAAAATTCATTGAGCAAATCTTGTAATCTTTTCGTTCGCCTTTTGACAATTCCAATATACTCTGCTCTTTCTTCTAAAGTTAAGTGCTCATCTTCCAACAGCTGAATATAGCCTAAAATGGAAGTTAGTGGCGTTCGCAAATCATGCGACATATTGGCAATCGCCTGCTTCAATGTCTCTTCCGTTCGCTTTTGTTCCACCTTCATCTCCATCATGGAATCAAAATTGCCATTGATTTCCACCGCCAGTTTCTCGATATCCCGATCAAAATATTCAATATCCAATTTCTTTTCTGTATATCGATAACGATAAGCTTGAAGCTGTTTCGTCATTCTTTTCATTTCTCGTTTCATGGAAAAAAGCCGGAAGAGAAAAACAATCGCTATGAACATACATAGTGCTGTTAAATGGATCATTTGCCTCCCCCTTTTTTCTTACTTGATTTCGTTGCGGGAAAATACAAAGCAGCATCCTATTGCACATACGGCAAAAGTTAAAATTGGAACAATAAGCATCGTAAATAATAACCTAGTCTATTTTATAATCATGGTTCGGGAAGAGGCCATTCCGAACCCCTCCGGACTATATTCAAATTCGAGGAAAAGCCAGTTTGCCTATAGTGACTCCTGCGGGAAAAGCGTGTCCAAGGGAGACCCCGCAGGCGAGACCCGAGGGCGGAACGCCCGCGAAAAGTGAGTGCCTGGGAAATCAACGATCAGATTAACAAACCCTCAAAAAACGTTCTAATGATTTCATTCCATATATGAAATTCATGAAGGATTACCAAGTCTTGTTTTAAGTTCATGTCCCTCGATAAAATTGACGCAGTGCAACTCACTGCGCTCTGCTGTATTCAGATGAAGTGCATTTTTTTGATGTTATGTTTACTCCCCCAAGCTGCAAACGTTCCGGCACATATCCGGATATGAGGCTAAAATCGGCATGGCACTTGGCAAAACTTTTACCTTGAGTAAGTTCAAAAAGTATGTATAATGAAAAGTAATTGCATATGTCAAAGGTTTTCTAGGGTTCCGCAGTGCGTCTTATTACTGGTCTGGTCCGAGAGAAAACTCACAGCATGCTGTGTCACGGAAGGATAAAAGCCTGGGAGAAACTGTTTAACGGTTATCTCTTGGGCTTTTTTTGTTTTTTTGGTAAAGAATAAAATCGGAGGTGCGTTATTTCATGAGCACAAACTGGATTAAAGTATTCATTGCAGCTTTTTTTGAAGTATTTTGGGTGATTGGCTTAAAACATGCAGATGACTATTGGACTTGGTCTGGAACGGTCATTTCGATCATCATCAGTTTTTACTTGATGATAATGGCTGGCAGGAAGCTTCCTGTCGGAACGGTATATGCCGTTTTTGTCGGGATGGGTACAGCCGGGACCGTTTTTTCCGAAATCATTTTGTTTGGCGAATCCTTCAAGCTGAGCAAAACGCTATTGATCCTCCTCTTATTATCAGGGGTGATCGGCTTGAAGCTAGTGACGGATGATAAGGCGGAGAAAGGGGATGAATCATGATGGCTTGGGTCTCTTTAATCTTTGCGGGGCTATTTGAGATGTTTGGGGTTGCGATGATAAATAAATTGCACAAAGACCGGAATTGGCAATCCTTGCTGCTGTTATTCATCGGATTTGGAGCAAGTTTCCTTTTTCTTGCTTATGCCATGAAGACATTGCCGATGGGGACGGCTTACGCGATCTGGACAGGGATCGGCGCATCAGGCGGAGCGATAATCGGGATGCTCTTATACGGGGAATCCAAAGATTGGCGCAGGGTCGTTTTTATAGCCATGGTCCTTGGCGCAGCAGTGGGATTAAAACTTGTTTCATAGGAATGATATAAAAGCATAGAGAAAAACAAAGACGGCACAATTTAGATATATCCCATCAATGTGTCGTCTTCACTTATTTATTTTCTTGCGTGAAATCATTTTATGAAAATTGAACCAGCATCCATCACAGCGGAATCTTTCCCCTTAACCTGTTTTAGCGTCGCTACTATAAGAAAGCTGACAATCACTAATAAGAGCCATGAGCTTACCTTTCCTAGATGAACGAGACTCCATGCATCGGTTTGGTTTGGATATTCCCAAGCTCCAAAGAACGTTGCGATATTTTCGGCTATCCATATAAAAAATCCGATGAGTACAAAAGAAAGTGCAATTGGCATACGATAACGAGTTCCACCAACTTCGTATGTGACCCATGCCCGCCAAAAGACGATGATGACAAGTCCAGATAACCACCAACGAACATCAATCCAATAATGGTGGGTGAAAAAATTCAAGTAAATCGCAGCTGCAAGAGGGACAACGACTAAAAACGGCGGCCACTTGACCAGTTCAACCTTTAACCTCCTCCACGCCTGGCAAAGGTAACTCGCTACACTTGCGTACATGAATCCGCTATACAGAGGCACCCCAAAAATCTTGAAATACCCTTCCTCTGGGTAAGTCCAGGAGCCCATGTGTACCTTGAAAAGTTCAAGAGCAAGTCCAATAAGGTGGAACAATGTGATGACCTTTAGTTCATCCCGTGTTTCAAGCCCGGAACGCAGCATCCACCACTGCATGAGAAGGCAGATGATGAACAGCCAGTCATACCGCGGCAAAAAGGGAAGCGGCATGAATTTTGTCAAAGCCAAAGAGGCAAAAATAACGGCAGGAAACAAGCATGATAGGGCCTGCTCCCAACCAAAACGAATGAGTTGTTTTAGTGCTCTCATGATTGTTGCCTCCATTTTTTTTTGGTTAAATTCATGAGTAACTCCCATTTGATGAAACCTTTCTTTTTCAATCTTGGGTGCCTTCATCATTTCTGTATTCTAAAATATCTCCGGGTTGACATTCTAAAGCCTTACAAATCGCATCCAAAGTTGTTAATCGAATCGCTTTTGCCTTGCCGTTTTTCAATATGGAAAGATTAGCCATCGTTATTCCAACCCTCTCGGAAAGTTCTGTAACACTCATTTTCCTTTTAGCCAGCATCACATCAATATTGATTATAATTGCCAAGTTATTCACCTCAGACTATTAAGTCATTTTCTGATTTTATATCGATGGCTTCTTGTAAAAGCCTTTGAAGAACAGCAGCAAAGACTGCTATCACCATTGAAGCAAAAATAACGACCATTCCGATTAATATGATACCCGGGGCGTCGTCCATTTCCGCCATGAGATAAAAGAGCGGCATGCCTGCAACATACAAGCTACTTATTGTGATTGCACAATTTTTTATAGTCTTTAAAGCTCTTACAGATAATTCCGAGAAAGCTTTGTTCTTGTCAATATAGCTTAAAAGTTTAAAGGCTTGATATAGAGCAAAGTAAAAAGGTATCGCCGATGCATACATATCGATTAAAACGAGATATTTCAAATACGCCATATCCGGATATAATTCTGCTACAAAATTCGCTATCTCAGGCACCAAGAAGATGCACAAAGCAAGAACTGGAATTCCAATAAAAATAACAGCTATCTTTAAAAAGAGTGTTGTTCCTAGTTTCATAAAAAGCACCTCACTTATTTATTGTCCATTTAATTTTAATTTAACACAGGTTTTATCGTTTTACAATAAAACATTGTTGTTTTTAATTATATTATTATTGTTACCGAAATATCCTATTCTTTTTTAAAATAAAAAAAAGCATCCCTCACTTCAAAGGAATGCTCCATGAACCATTAATTTATTACCTTCGAACTGAACCCTTATATCATCAGGATTTCCCTGATATCCTCTTCTGTAAGTGCAGATGGCGACTTGTCTCCAGGGTCGATGATTTCTTCAATAAGATGTCTCTTTTTCTCTTGGAGTTCATTCATTTTTTCTTCGATTGTCCCACGGGCAATAAGTTTGATGACTTGAACCTCATTTTTCTGCCCCATTCGATGGGCACGGTCCGCAGCTTGTTCTTCAACTGCCGGATTCCACCAAAGGTCATATAGAATGACTGTATCGGCACCCGTCAGATTGAGACCCGTACCGCCCGCTTTTAACGAAATGAGGAATATATCCCGTTCTCCTGCATTAAACCGATTGCAGATTTCCACACGTTCCTTTGATGGGGTTTGTCCATCCAGGTAGAAAAAGGGTTGTCCTTTCATGGCCAAATCCCTGCCGATAATTGTAAGCATTTTTGTAAATTGCGAGAAAATCAGCACCCGTCTTCCAGAATGCTTCGAATCCTCGACAATTTGCATCAGTTGTTCAAATTTTGCTGAACTGCCTTTATATCCGTCCACAAACAAGGCGGGGTGACAGCATATTTGCCGAAGCCGGGTCAAGCCTGCAAGGATCCTGATCCGGTTTTTGCGGAGGGTGTCCTTGTCCAGGTGTTTCAGCGTATCATGCCGCAGCTTGGCCAGATAGGCGCCGTATAGTTTCTTCTGATCGGGAAGCAGTTCCTTCGATTCCAGCGACTCGATTTTTTCCGGTAATTCCGCTAGTACGTCTTCTTTCATTCTCCGCAGCAAAAATGGACGGATCCTGCGGGATATCTGCTTCCTTGAGAGGTTGCTATACTCCTTTAACCCCATGAATAGTTCGGGGAATACGACGTGGAAAAGGGACCACAGCTCTTCTAGTGAATTCTCGATGGGCGTACCAGTCAACGCGAAGCGATGTGCCGCTTTTATCTTCTTAGCCGCTCGTGCCGTTTGTGTCACCGGGTTCTTAAAGGCCTGTGCCTCATCGAAAAACACCGAATGGAAGTCCTCTTTTTCAAACGACTTGATGTCTTTCCGAAGCAATGGATAAGAGGTGATCACTACATCCACGTCCTTCACTTCTTTAAGCAGCTTCGACCTTTCCGTCTTGTCTCCATCCACGACGACGGCTTGTATATCAGGGGCGAATTTAGTGAATTCACTCAGCCAATTGTAGGTCAATGATGATGGGCAGACAATAAGCGCCGGAACCCTTTTCTTACGGATGTCAGGAAGCTCGGATAAAATGAACGTGATGCTTTGCAGTGTTTTCCCCAGACCCATATCATCAGCAAGAATCCCGCCAAAACCGTATTGGGCAAGCATTTTCATCCATTTGTAGCCGTTTTTTTGATAATCGCGCAAGATCGGGTCCAGACTATTTGGCACCACGAACTCCAAGGCCCCCGGATTCCTGATGTTATCCAAAAAATTTCGGAATGATTCTTCCATTGTGAATGTCTGGCTGTCAGTAACGGAATCAAGAAGCTGGAGCCCTTTTACGATTGGCATGTTCAGCGTGCTTTCCAGGTCTACTTCCTGTACTGGCAGTGCATTCAGAAAACGATTGATTTCCTCGTATTCCCTTGTTTCAAGGGAAAGCAGCGATCCATTCCTTAAACGGTAGTATTTCCTTTTTTCTTCAAGCGCTGCTAAAATCTCACGTATTTGTTTATCTGGGATATCATCCATTTCAAATTTGAATTCGAGCCAATTAGTACGCTCTTTTTTTATTTTCACCTTAATGCGCGGTGCAGCATTCCCACGGAAAATTCGGTTTCTTACAGCGGTCGTGGCATAGATTTGTACAAACTTTTGGAGTTTCGGGACAATGTGGTACAAAAACTCATACTCCAGCTCTTCATTATGCAAGAAATAGCCGCCGTCCGTCTTGGCAAACTGGCTATTCTCCATCAGCTTTAGTATCTCCGCCTCCTTCTCAACATCCCTTATAACCTTGAATTCCTGTTTTTCCAAAGGGTTGATCACGATATTTTCATAATGGAATTCCAGCCCAGCAAGCAGCCTGTTTTTCACTCGATCCAAGTATAGCTTTGCAACCAGCGGGGTCTTCAAAAACAATTCGGTGATGGATCTTGCTATATGGACTTCACCGAGTCTTTTCAAGCCTGGTACCACCTTGTCCAGGAATAATTCCAGCTGGTCATGATGGATTGGAATTTGATTCATCCCCGAATCCTCCATCATTTGCTTTAACTCTGAAAGGCGTTGGAAATCCCCATTTTCGAGCTGAACCAATTTCCCCTCAAATAGGACCAATGTGTATGCATTCATGACGATCATCTCGTGCAGTCTTTTAATATTCAGTCGATAACCTTTGACCTCGCTTTCGGTAAAGTCAAACTGTAAAGGAAGCGGTCCGTTTGATACACAGAAGCCATTGAATGTGAGGCCGCCATAAGCAAGCTTCACCACTGGCGCTGCTTCAAGGAGGGGGACAAGCCTTCGAAAAGAAGATGGAGGCAAAAGTAATAAGTGATCGTCCAATGTATATTCAGATTTATCCGTCATGGCGTCAACATAGACTTTTTCATCCGATATAACTGTAATGAGCTCCTGAAGCACGAAATCAATTTCATTCTGAAAACAATGCATCACCGGGTCATATATAAATGAAGGGGACACTTGGGCAGGCTTTCCTTCTTTAACTCGCTTCAGGAAATCCCTGACATTCGACACATTGAAAGAACCGATTTTCATTTCCAGTCCTAACATATATTGTTCCGTTCCCATCCATACTGGTTTACACGTAAACTCCGCTTCAAGCATCGTTCTATTTTCAAAATGGCGCTGATGACCACTTTTGCGTACAGGCTGATTGTTGAAAAGGGTAAGCAAGCCCTCTGACAACTCCTTATGGGCTGTAGCATCAAGACCGGTTGCATGTATCCCTTCAGGAATCGTTCCATCTCGCTTATGGTCGTAAACCGACAGCAGGACGGCTGCAATATGCTGGCAATCCCTATGGAAGGAAGCTAGCGCAGGACAGCTGCATTTCGTCTGAAATCCGCCGACTGCATCCACTTCAATCGTGACATGGAAGTCTTCCTTGCCTCTAACCGATGCTTCACAACCATCATGACGATAGCTTTCAAATGTCACTTTATTTGCACGATGAAAAGCTTCCCCTCTTTTAAAGGAGACGGCCCCGCACATGTCTTTTATGATTTTTCGATTCAATTTGATATCCAAATTGCCGTCCTCCTCCCGGGGGGGTTTTTGGTGAATGGTTTTACATTCCGCTGAAAATATCTCATTTTATCATCATACTATGAAATCGGTTTACAGGGTTGTAAAAAAGCAAAAAGACAAACTCCCCCATTCGGAGTTCATCTCTTTTTCAGCAACGGGAATTCGCAACATCATTGTTGTCCTTTCGTGTTGCCTTTCTTTTTTTTACGATAAAAGAAGCTGAACACAAGCAGTACAAGAAGAATGATGAAAAGGATAAGTTCAGCGGGGTCCTTCACCAAAAAAGGGTTAAAAGCATGTTTGATTGAATTATCCAAATCAAATCCCAATAGAATATCCATACCTAAAGATAGGACCACTAAAGGGATCAGAATCAAAAGCGTAATACCGAAGAATTTCATTTTTGATGAACTCCACCTTTCAGGAACTTATTTTGGTGCTGGCCTTTCTTTTTTTCGATTCTTAAAAAAGGCAATGATCAAGAGAAGCAATGGAATGATCACCTGAAATGGGAGGTGGATGTATATCGGTACGGCTCCTAGCCCTTCATGGATATGTTCCGTATAGCTGCTTGCTATTATGATGGAAATCAGTAAAATGACAAAGCCAACAGGGTATGCAAGTCTGGAGGGCTGTTTAACATTGAAAACATTCGCCGTACCCGTTACCACCACATAAGTAAATACACTTATCTTGATGAACCCGCCAATCATCAACAAAAACAAGAAGTACACATCGAGACGTTCGAGAAAGCCTGCGACCTCTATGGACTGAATGAGGGTAAGAAGAGGGTATTGCGAACGTGTCGTTAGGTCCACCCCAAGTACAGCAATATTCACAGCCATAATTATCGCGAGACAAATACCAGCTGCCGCCATGCTACTTATCCCAATTTTTTTTAATCGCTTAGGTTCGTTCAAATAAGGAAAAATCATTAAAAAGACAATGATTTCGCCAAATGGAAAGAATATCGTTTTAGTCAAACCCATTTTGACCATCGCTGCTCCGCTGATTTCAAAAATGGGTTTTAAGTTGTTTAAATGAATCATGCCTGAAGCGACTATCAAAAGAAAGAAGGACATTAAAAGTAAATTCTCCAGGATAAAGAATAGTTCCCCCGTCCTCGTCAATACTTCTATCCCTTTACGGACCGTATACACCACGGCTAAAATGAATGCAGCGTTCGCAACAAATAACGGAACATGAGGATAGGCAAAAGTAAGCAGTGTTTCTCCGAAATCCCTCAGCACCCTTGCAGCAAGATAGGTGAAATAAAGGATGTATAGAAAAGCTATGATCCTTCCTAGAAAATTCCCCAATATAGTTTGTACAAATTCCGTTAACAGCTGATCAGGGTAGTAATGAAAAAGGCCATAATAAATCAAAAATAATAAAAATCCGCCGATCATTGCAATAAGGATGACCAGCCAGGCAGCCTGCTTGGCTTCACCTGCAAGCGGAACCAAAAGTGCACTGCCCAATTCAAACAGGAAAATAAGGACGAACAGCTGGTAGCCGCTGATATTTGCCTTTTCCATGAGGATGCCACTTCCTTTCCATTATTGATCTTTCTTTTTTAAATTTGAAAGAAACGGCTTATTACGTAATCCGGTACGGCGAATGAAAGTCTCTACCTGTACATCTACTTCGAGCTTAGGAAAAGAATCATTGTCCCAATTTTGTTCCAACTTCTTCCATTCTCTAGGGTGGGATTCATGCAAGATTTCACCAAATCCAAAAATATCGGATTTATTTTTTTGTGCCCGAACGATCGCATCTTCCATCTCCTTCTTCAGGTCTTTTGCTAACTTCTTTTCAATATCTATCAGAACATGCGCATCGGTTAGATTCAAAGGAACATTCGCTTCCCGGATATCCCCTTCCGCACGGACCTTTACCGATATTTTAGGTTTGCCGTTTACCATTTTTGCCCCGATGTTGGTTTTTTGGCGAATAACTGAATAGGTGACTGCGTCTTTTTTACCCTCCCAATCAAGGTTTAAATTGGTATTTTCGATTCTATCCAATACCCACATTGATCCTATTACCTCATCACCATCAAGCCAGTCAATCAATTTGCCATCTTTGAAAACACCTATCCCTGCTGCATTAGGGTTTGCCTCAATATCCGAGGACATGGTATTCTCCATTTTATCCTCTTTACCTGTGTTTCCTCTCACGGTAAAACCGCTTATTACCGGTTCTTTTCCGGTACTAAGCAGATTCTTGATCACCTCTTGAAGATTGATGCTAATACTTTTCCCCTGGGTTTTTTCAGTGGTTTCAATCGTCCTAATGACTTTCTCGGCTGATACCTTATCGATTGCCGTTAACGTTTCGACAATATCCTTAGCTTTTACACCCCGGGCAATCACGAGCCTCGTAGTTGCCCTGAATTCCGGTGAGCGCTCAAACGCATCGAAAATATCGTTGAGGCCTTCTTCTCTTGCTAATTCCTCACCTATGACAACCAGGTTTGCATGGGCAAAATACATATCTCGTGAAATCTTGGTTGAAGCGATGCTATCCAGTTCAAGCACATTATTTCCGGTGGCCCTGTAAATGGATATCGGTGGATTCGTTCCGCCGCCGCCCTGAAGAGCTCCGGCTACATTTCCTGGATTAACGATTTGGAAAGTTCCCACTAACTTTCCTTCTTTATTTCTATCGAGTCCGACCGCCGAGACGATGGCCATTTCGTTTAACTCTGTTTTATCCCAGCAGCCTGTGGTGAATGTGGCGGCAGTCAACATCATCAAGAGCAGAATTAATCTTTTACGATTCATTGCCTTCACCTTTTTTCTCGTCTGAAATTTTCATTCCACGCGATTCAGGAGGCAGAGGTCTTTGATTATCGCCTTCCCTTATAATATTATTTTCATTGGTTAAAAATTTTGGCCTTTGCTTGAATGCCCACATAGGTCTCCTGAAGAATGTGTCGCCCAACCCTTCCGGATTCAGAGGGGCGAGCGGTGTCATATAAGGAACTCCAAGTGAACGCAGGCTGCATAAATGGACAATAAGGACGATAAAGGCTAAAATCATCCCATAAAAACCTAAAGTGCCAGCACAAATGATGAATCCGAACCGCACAATGCGGGCAGAAATCGCTATGGAATAAGAAGGGGTTGCAAAACTGGCAATCGCCGTGATCGAGACGATGATGACCATTGCCGGCGATACGATACCAGCCTGGACGGCCGCCTGCCCAATGACCAATGCCCCGACAATGGACATCGTCGAACCAACGGCCTTTGGCATCCGAAGACTTGCTTCCCGTAATATTTCAAAGGTCATTTCCATAAGAAGCGCTTCAACGACGGCAGGCAAAGGAACCGTTTCCCTTTGGGCTGCTACAATGACCAGCAGCTTCGTTGGAATCATTTCCTGATGAAAAGTCGTGGCCGCAACATAGACAGCCGGTCCGACTATCGAAATAATGAAAACGATGATCCGTAAAAAACGTGTGGCAGAAGCAATGTCGAAGCGATTATAGTAGTCTTCGACAGATTGGAAAAACTGTACGAATATTGCCGGGGCCACCAAGACGAAAGGCGTTCCATTAACGAATATCGCCACTCTTCCTTCCAGAAGATTTCCTGCAACCATATCCGGTCTTTCTGTATGGTTAAGGGTTGGGAATGGGGTCATGACCTGGTCTTCTATCAATTGTTCAATATATCCTGATTCAAGAATGCTATCGATGTTAATTCGATTTAAGCGCTTCTTGACCTCCTCGACGATCCCTTCCTTAACGATCCCATTTATATACATGATGGATACGTCCGTTTTTGTCACCGTGCCTATTTTCATCGACTCTATCCATAAATCCGGGGTATTGATGATCCGGCGTAACATGGCGATGTTCGTTCCATTCGATTCCGTAAACCCTTCCCTAGATCCACGGACAGTCAAATGCGTGCTTGGCTCCTGAATCGAGCGCTTCTCTCCTCCTCTTGTACTGGCAACCAGGGCGACGTTTACTCCATCAACAAAAATGATGCTGTCCCCTGATAATAATGTCAAAAATAGCTTTTCCCAGTCCGTGACCCTTTCTACGCCACCGAGGGAAACTACGTCCTCAGAGATAATTTCCAATGCTTCCAGTGGAAGTATGTTTTTTGACAGGTGAGGATTTTTCATGATTGATTCAATTATAAAGTCCGTAACGCTAGGATTATCAATCAGACCCTGCACATACAAAATAGTTGTTTTTATCTCCGGGTTTTGCCCGATTTTCAACGTTCGGATAATGATGTCGGGACTTTTTCCCGTCTTTTTCTTCACGATTTCCAGATTGGCAGAAAGGGAACTTTCAATATAATCAGGCGTTTTGCTTTTGGATTGACTTTCATCTTCCTTTTTCTTTTCACGTTGCTTCACTTGTCTCTTTTGTTTGAAAAAAGAAGCCATAGCACCGAACCTCATTCCTTTTTCGTTTCACTCATTTTGTCCAAAGCATTCTCCCTTTATTCCGGGTTCAGCCTACTTCCTTCCATAAGAAAAAGGCTGTCACAATGACAGCCCTTTTTTGGTCATATTCGGTTTGGGATTGAAGTGCCGGTGATAACGGCCCAATCAACTAAACTGAGATTATACTTTGCCTTTATTCCTTCTAAAAATCAAAACAACGAAAGCGATCAATAGCAAGGCCAGTATCGCATATACGATGTTTGAATAAATGTCCATGTACCCTACAATATCTTCCCACGAAGAGCCAACAGCTGCCCCGATATTCACCAAGATGATGTTCCAAATTAATGTTCCGGATGTTGTGTAAAGCAGGAAGAGCCAAAAGCTCATATGGGACATCCCTGCTGGAATCGAGATCAAGCTTCTGATCAGCGGAACCAGCCTACAGAAAAACACGGTCCATGACCCATATTTGTCAAACCATGAGTTTGCCTTATGAACGTCCGATACCGTTAACCGAAGAATATGGCCCCATCTTTCCACGAACTTTTCAATGACCTTCACATCAAGAAGTAAACCAATTCCATAAAGGACGACTGCTCCTGCCACTGACCCTATAGTCGCAGCAATCACGACGCCGATAACCGTCATATCCGCTTTTGTCGTCATGTAACCGCCAAAAGTAAGAATGACCTCAGACGGGATCGGCGGGAAAATATTTTCCAATGCTATTAATAGAAAGATTCCCATATACCCAAAATCATTCATGAATTCCGTAATCCAGTTTTCCATTTAATACGCTCCTAACTTTCTTGAATCAACAGCTGGCTTGTTACCTGCCGGCTGCTTATCTTGCAATAACCTTGCTCCCTTTATTAATGATCTTTGTTCTTCCGTCGGTCTTGATACCTTTGGAAAAACCAGATGGAAATCGCAATCCAACAACCGCCCGCCAAATATCCGGCAATGATATCACTAGGATAATGGACCCCCAAGTATATTCGGCTAATACCTATGGAGAGGATCATCATCATGCTGAAAAGAATCAATAGGATCCTTGCCCACCTGGCCGTAATGTGACGCCATAGCAGAAATGTAAGAATACCGTATAAAGAAAATGCATTCATGGCATGTCCACTAGGGAAACTGTATCCCCCTATATCGATGAGTCGATGTAAATCGGGTCGGGCGCGTTGAAAGAATAGCTTAACCATCAAATTGAGAAGAGGTGAACCCACCATGACTGCAGTGAATAAGACTAGTTCCAAACGATGCTTCAAAACCCTATATAGGAAAAACAAAATGACCAAGGAAAGGACGATCAGGGAAGCGGTTGAACCTATGTAAGTAAAGAACTTCATGATGTCCGTCAGCAGAGGGGACTCCCATCCCTGCACCAAGGAAATCACATCTTCATCAAATTTCAGGTATTCATTTGCACTTATGGTAAATGCCATGAAACTGAACCCGATTAAAGAAAGTACACTTATTATAAAGGCAATGGTTAATTGCTGCTTTAATTTCATAATAACATCCTTTCACTGATTAAAACTGTTTCATCTGGAAATTTCTATTTTATCATATCTTCTTCATTGCATGGTGGGTGTAATTGCTTCATCGCCCGCCAACCTAATCCGGGGAACATGCCTGGGCACAAAAATTTTCTACTTTACCATACTACTCTATTCGTCATTGTCACCTCAACTTCAGGTTACTATAAGATTTCCTTTCGAACGTTTCAAGGAGTGCAGGAACATATTCGTCCCTACTAAAAAGAAAAAAACCTTATGCAGGTTAGTGTACAAGGTTTTTTTCTTTTTAAATACGGCTTGCCTTAAGCGGCAGTGATGTCAAAGTTTGCCCGGTCGCTGAATCGGTAAGATTCTCTTCTAACTGGAACGATGGCACCGCTTCAATATGCTTGAATTTCTTCAGGAATGCAGTAAGCGCAATCTTTGCTTCCAGCCTGGCTAGCGGCGCTCCCAGGCAGAAATGGGGGCCATTTCCAAAGGTTAGATGTTTCTTATTATTAGGGCGGTGGATATTAAGGGTGAAGGCGTCTTCAAACATCTCTTCGTCCAAATTGGCTGCACTCATCCAAACAACCACGTTATCCCCTTCTTTCAATTCCACTCCCAATAGATCGTTATCTTCCTTTACGGTGCGATCCAATTTAATAAGATTGAATCGGAAACGGAGCATTTCTTCGACCGCCTGCGGAACTAAATCCAGGTTTTCATGTAACTCTTGATAAACTTCTTTGTCATCATATAGCAGGGAATAAAAGCTATTGGCCAATAAATGACTTGTTGTCTCGACTCCTGCCCCTAAAATCAGCATGGTCGTCCGGACAACCTCATCATCCGTAAACATTTCCCCATCCACTTCAGACTTCAATAGATCTGAGATGATATCATCCGCCGGGTTCAATCGTTTTTGCACAACAATCGGATACAAATACTGATAGTATTCTTTTGCTGCCACTTGCTTCAATTTATCTACTTCTTCTTGCTTTCTCTATCAAAAGGAAGGAATAAGGTATCCACCCACTTCTTAAACAATAAACGATCTTTCGAGGGAACGCCCATCAAATCCGCCATGACAATGATCGGAAGCGGACTCGCCAATGATTCCACAATATCGATTTCCGTTTCCTCATCCATTTCCCCAATCAATTCATCTGCAATTTCCTGAATGCGATGTTCCCAGTTTTGAAGACTTCTAGGTGTAAATGCAGCAGCCAGCAATGAACGGCGTTTTCTATGCTCAGGTGGATCCGATTCAGTGATTTGGATCTTTTCAGGCACAGAACCTTCATCACTATCCGTTCCAACCGATATCGTAGTCCGATTACGAACACTCGAAAAATGTTTATAATTACTGAGAACCCGCTTCACATCTTCATATTTAAAAACATTCCACGTATCCGTTCCTTCGTGATAACTCACGGGGTCATTTTCTAACATCCTTTTACACCAAGCGTACGGACTAAATTCCTCCGTCCGGGTTTTAAACCTAGTAATTTCTTTTACTGCAATAACTTCTTTCATGATACCGACTCCTCCCACTTCTCAAAAGTTACCTAACAAAAGGACCGAATGTTCAGCATCTTCCATCCGTCGGTTTGTTATAGGGTCGAGACATTTTCACAAAATCCTTAAATACACATCTATTCCATTATAGGGTAAAATGCTGCATCAAACCATACATCTTCCATACCAGCGGCCTTACATGAAATTTGCCCCACAATCCCAACACCCTTATGTAAAACTGCTTATTTTTTACAATTCCCTTTCTTTTTCTATTTTTTTATGTCTCTCAATTGATGCTAAAATCCAATTCTCTTTTTCAAATTCGGAGACAGCACTTTTCACTAAGTTATTTCAATATAGATTATTTTTATAATTACCGGAGTTTGAACCGGAATGCCTCCACTGCATAGAAAACGGCTTCACATCCAGCCGTCCAGTTTGTTAAACCCTTACTGGAACGTTTTTCAAATAAAAAAACTGCAGGCAAACTCGCTTTTCTTCGAGTTTACCTGCAGCTTGAACGGCTGCACGATGCTGCGGTCAATTTTTGTCCCTTTTAATCAGTTCATGCAAATCATCCATTTTCTTTTCCATGATATCCAGTCTGGTTTTACGGTGCTTGATGGAACGGAAAAGGGATACGGTCCCAACGATGATCAGGATTAGAAATAAAAGGCAAAACAATTGGTATACCAGATCCGCAATATTATACCCACTCACTATGTAATCCCCCTAAATGGCATTCTCAATATTCTATTATACACCACGCAAAATGAACAATTTAACCCTTTTAAGGGGAATCGGGAATAAAAAAACCGATAGCCATTTGCTATCGGTTGATCATTTAAGCCTCTATTTGTTGATCGTCATCTTGAGGCACAATCAATTCGTCATAGAATGCTGCCATTGTTGTTCCTGCATAAGGAATCAACCATAGTAAACCAATTCCCAGCGTGAACATGCAAAGGATGCCCCACCCGATGAAGCTTAGGTGCATAAGGAAATACTTCCATTTCAAGCCCTTCATTCTTTTTTTGCTCTCTGTAATGGCTTCAAGCACCGTGTATTCAGGATGATCCTTCAATAAGAAAAATAACTGCGAATAGGCGATGGCTTTGATGATACCCGGAATGATTAATAATAATGACCATAAAAAAATGAAAATAGCTTGTAAGATGGATGCCCCAATAAGCTTGAAAGAGGTTTTTCCATCTTTATAGATGGCGAACACTTCTGGTATGCCAGGGTTTCCATCCCTAACTAAATTCAGGTAGAACCAAGTGGTTGAAATGGTAAGCGGGATCAAGGCAATGGAAAAGACCATGCTGAAGATATCAGACCATAACGGTGTTTCCTCCTGCATGAACCATTGTGAAAACCCACCGCTTCCGATCACTTCGACAATTAAAGGAAAAATGAGATTGATCAAGAACAACAGCAACATAAGCGAAACAGTTACTCCCCATTTACCTCCCAACGACTGAAGGGCTTTCTTCTTTAATTCTGAGATTCTCATACTCTGATTTAACTCCTCTCTTTTAAACGGCGGAATTCTGAATGTTTCCTTTTCATTGTAAATATGGATAGATTCAGAAAAACCACTATTTATTTGATGTCTAAATCTCAATTTGTATTTTAACATAATAGCTTCTAGTCGTGGGCTTAAATTCCTAGAAAGCACACACGGATAGAGTCAAGCGGTTGAACCGGTTTCGAGCAGCCATGATCAACTCCTCTCTTGCCCTTGGTACACTGGCTTGCTTGTTCCATAACAGTTTATGAAAGGGAATAAGACAATATGCCCTTCCAAATCAAAAATCCTTCGCGAAACCATACCCTGTCAAGACGTACGGCCAGCGAAGGCGCATGTATTTATCTTGGTTAAAAGTCCTAACGTTAATCTAGTTCTTTTTTCCTTTTCCCTGATAGACCGGGCCACTCATTTAATCTATCCCAAAACTTTCGAACAGATTGGATAAAAGTGTTAACACCGTATTCCAGGCATCTTCGTCAAAACTAAAACGCGGATGATGGTGGGGATGGGTTATTCCCTTTTCCTTATTCCCAGCTCCTATCAAGAAATAATTGCTGGGTGCCTTCTGCCGGAAAGCCGAAAAGTCCTCACCGCCAGCGTTTTTTCTTTTCAAACTTTTTCCTGGCTTTGTCATCACCATATGATCATAACAAAAAAAGAGCATCCCAAAGCAGAAATCGCTTCCGCCTTTGGAATACCCTCTTTCCTATAATCAATCAGAGCCAGTTATAACAAAATCGTCTTGGAGCAAAGCTAAAGGAAGCTTTCTATTTATAGGATCCCCTGCCGAAACATTAATTTCAGTAATGTGACCACTGGCACCTATTGAAACATCAATCAATTTCCCATCCTCCGTTTTCACTAAAAAGAGCCTCTCCCATTCATAAACATAGGAATTCTTTTGAACGTAAACTTGTTCGACGGTCCCATCCTGAGCACACTCGATGGTATGAATCGGTTTTAACACGGAATCACTCCTCCACTCTCCATTATTTGACTAAAGCTTATACCCAGCCACGGAATATGGAGGCTTCTGCCATTTTTCTGACACCCACCATATACGCTGCCAGCCTCATATCCACTTTTCTTGTCTCGGACATTTCATATACTTGATTGAATGAATTGACCAATAACTCTTTTAATTTGGTTTGGACTTCTGCATCTTCCCAATAATAACCTTGATTATTTTGAACCCATTCGAAGTAAGAAACTGTTACACCGCCTGAACTTGCCAATACATCGGGTACGAGAAGCACATTGCGTTCCGTCAAGATCTTGGTTGCCTCCAAAGTGGTAGGTCCATTCGCTGCCTCAACGACAATTTGGGCTTTGATAAGATGTGCATTTTCTTTGGTGATTTGATTGGAAATGGCAGCAGGCACTAAAATATCACAATCTTGTTCCAGAAGTTCCTGATTGGTGATTGTATGATCGAATAGTGTCGTTACCGTTCCAAAGCTATCCCTTTTATCAAGTAAGTAATCGATATCCAGACCATCCGGTTTATAGATGGCACCATATGCGTCCGATATACCAATCACTTTCGCACCTGCATCATGCATGAATTTGGCCAAAAAGCTTCCTGCGTTCCCAAACCCTTGGACGATGATGCGTGCACCTTTCAATTCTATGCCCTTACGCTTTGCCGCTTCTTCGATACAGATGGTGACACCTTGTGCTGTCGCCTTTTCCCTGCCGTGTGAACCGCCCAGTACAAGTGGCTTACCTGTAATGAAGCCAGGAGAATCGTGTTCTCTTATTCTACTGTACTCGTCCATCATCCATGCCATGATTTGTGAATTCGTATAAACATCCGGGGCCGGAATGTCTTTCGTCGGCCCCACTATTTGACTGATTGCCCGAACGTATCCACGGCTAAGCCTTTCCAATTCACCGATGGACATTTGGCGCGGATCACAGATGATGCCGCCTTTTCCTCCGCCATATGGCAGATTCACGATTCCGCATTTCAAACTCATCCACATTGAAAGTGCCTTGACTTCTTCTTCATCGACTTCAGGATGAAAACGGATTCCGCCTTTCGTCGGACCGACAGCATCGTTGTGCTGGGCACGGTATCCAGTGAAAATCTTCGTCGAATTGTCATCCATCTTAATTGGAATCCGGACGGTCAGCATCCGAAGAGGTTCCTTCAAAAGCTCGAACACTTCTTCAGAATAGCCAAGCTTATCCAGCGCCTCCTTGATTACGACCTGTGTTGAATCAAGTAAGCTGGCAGTTTCTTTTTCTTCTTTGATCGTTGTACTCAATGGAATTCACCTCATAGGTATATTAGGATAAAACTCTTTTTATGCGTTCGATTGCCCAATCCAAGTCTTCTTTTGTAATGACTAATGGCGGAGCAAAGCGGATAACTGTATCATGTGTTTCTTTACAAAGCAGTTTTTCTTCTTTAAGCTGCTCACAATAAGGTCTTGCCGCTTCTGTTAATTCGACTCCGATGAATAAGCCTCGGCCGCGGATATCTTTAATCATTGGGTTCTTGATTTCTTTTAAACTATCCATAAAGTATTGTCCAAGCTCCAATGAACGTTCCGCAAGCTTCTCTTCTTCAAGGACTTCCAATGAAGCGATGGAAACCGCACATGCCAACGGATTGCCGCCGAATGTGGAACCATGGGAACCAGGATTGAATACGCCAAGGATTTCACGGTTTGCAGCTACGCAAGAGATTGGGAAAACCCCGCCGCCCAGCGCCTTACCTAAAATGTACATATCCGGAACTACTCCATCCCAGTCAGAGGCGAACATTTTTCCTGAACGTCCAAGTCCTGACTGAATTTCATCAGAAACGAATAGGACATTATTTTCTTTACATAAGTCGTAAGCTTCTTTTAAGAATCCTTGTGGCGGTATGATGATTCCCGCTTCACCTTGAATCGGTTCGATTAAAAATCCAGCCGTTTGCGGTGTAATCGCTTCTTTCAATGCATCTAGATCGCCGTAAGGGATAAGCTTGATCCCTGGCAGCATCGGTCCAAAGCCCCTTCTATATTCCTCATCGGATGACAAGGACACCGCTGCCATCGTACGGCCATGGAAGTTTCCGATACATGCAATGATTTCAGCTTGGTTTTCTGCGATTCCCTTAACATCATAGCCCCAGCGTCTAACAGCTTTGATTGCTGTTTCAACGGCTTCAGCACCTGTATTCATTGGCAGTGCCATGTCTTTTTGCGTAATGCGTGAAACCATTTCATACCATGGTCCTAATTTATCACTATGGAATGCACGGGACGTTAATGTTACGCGGTCAGCTTGTTTTTTTAATTCGTCGATGATTTTCGGATGCCTGTGGCCTTGGTTCACTGCTGAATAGGCACTAAGCATATCCATATATTTGTTGCCTTCAGGATCTTCCACCCAAACTCCTTCTGCCTTCGCAATGACGATTGGAAGTGGATTATAATTGTTTGCACCATATTGTTCTGTTTGCTCGATTAATTTTTCCGTTAAAGTTGTCATGTTGATTCCCCCTAAAATTTATAGCGTTTCAGATGTTGTTTTTCCTTGAAGGTGAAGAACTAAATAATCAGGACCGCCCGCTTTTGAATCTGTACCTGACATATTGAATCCGCCAAATGGCTGGTAACCTACAATGGCACCCGTACAGCCGCGATTGAAGTACAAGTTACCTACGTGGAAATCCTCACGCGCTTGTTCGATATGTTCAATGTTGTTCGAGATGACCGCACCCGTTAATCCATAATCCGTGTTATTGGCAATCTCGATTGCATGATTGAAATCTTTTGCCTTACAGAATGCAACCACCGGTCCGAAAATCTCTTCTTTCATGACACGTGCGTTCTCATCCACATCGGCAATGATAGTTGGCTGGATGAAGAAACCTTTTGAATTGTCTCCTTCTCCACCTGCAACAATTTTCCCTTCTTCTTTACCGATTTCAACGTAGCTCATGACTTTGTCGTAAGCTGCTTGATCGATGACAGGACCCATGAAGTTGTTTACATCCGTTGGTTCCCCGATTGTTTTTTCTTTCGTTAATTCAATGGCACGATTCAAGACTTGTTCATATACATCTTCCACTATGACGGCACGTGAACAAGCAGAACATTTTTGACCGGAGAATCCGAATGCAGAAGCGACGATTGATTGTGCCGCCAATTCCAGATCAGCCTCTTTATCAACAACGATCGTATCTTTACCGCCCATTTCAGCAATGACACGTTTTAACCAGATTTGGCCTTCCTGAACTTTTGACGCACGCTCATAAATACGGATACCGACATCACGAGATCCCGTGAAGCTGATGAAACGTGTACGAGGATGATCTACCAAGTAATCTCCTACTTCGGCACCGCTTCCTGGAATGAAGTTCACAACTCCTGCAGGCAAGCCCGCTTCTTCCAACACTTCGATGAATTTAGCTGCAATGACAGGTGTTGTACTGGCCGGTTTCAATAAAACTGTATTACCTGAAACGAGAGCAGCCGTCGTCATGCCTGCCATGATCGCAAATGGGAAGTTCCAAGGTGAGATGATGACACCGACACCAAGTGGAATATAATTGAAAGCATTGTGTTCAATCGGACGGCTTTCCACTGGCATGCCGTCTTTAAGCTTCAGCATTTGACGTGCATAGTATTCCATGAAGTCGATCGCTTCCGCTGTATCTGCATCCGCTTCATTCCAAGGCTTTCCTGCTTCTTTAACCAATAGAGCCGAGAAATAGTGTTTTCTTCTGCGAACGATCGCTGCAGCCCTGAATAAAATGTTTGCACGCACTTCCGCTTTCGTTTTTCTCCAAGTTTGGAATGTCTTATCTGCCGCTTGCATCGCTTGCTCAGCAAGATCTTTATTCGCTTTGGATACGGTTCCAATAACTTCTTCTTTATTTGCTGGGTTTACAGAGGTAATGACTTCATCAGTAAACACTTTTTCGCCATTAATGATCAGCGGATATTTCTTCCCTAGATCATTAGCTACATCATTCAATGCCGCTTGAAAAGCTTTTTTGTTTTCTTCGATTTTAAAATTAGTAAATGGTTCGTGTTTATATGGTTGGACCATTATGTCTCATCTCCCTAAAGTTTATGTTTTTACTTCTCCCTTATTAATCAAGCAAGTTCCGTGCCAACTTTTCATTTTTTTCGAAAAAATAATGTTTTTTCTTTAAAAATGCAATGAAATTCAGCACTTTAAGGGGGAAATTGACATAGTATGCCATTATTTTTTGCTCTAATCCCTATTTTTGTCGCTTAAACCTTACACTTTTTATTAATGCAAATTTCATGCCAACAAGAAAAAACATTAAAAACAGCGTTTTCACACTTTTTTCGCAAAATATTTTTGCACTTCCATGCAAAATAATCTTGCTGTGCAAATTTTATTTGCGCCTTTGCTTCAATTCCTCTACAATAGCCCTAAGAAAAGAAGAAAAACGGGAGGCATTCATGAATTTAGATCAAATCATTAAAATAGATGGTTTCCAATCCATCCTCTATTCGCTTGTGGATGTAATCGATACAGGGATACATATAATCGATATAAAAGGGCGGACCATTGTATATAACAAGAAAATGGCAGAAATTGAAGGAATGGATTCAGCAGAAGTGTTAGGAAAGAAGATTCACGAAATCTTTAAATTCAAGGAAGAAACGGAAAGTACATTAATAAGGGCACTTCATTCGGGTAAGACAACCGAGAACTCGAAGCAGACCTACTTCAATAATCTTGGTCAGGAAATTACAACAATCAATAATACGTTTCCGATTTTGGATCAAAAGCAAAATATCATCGGAGCAATTGAAGTGGCAAAGGATATAACGAATCTGGAAAGAATCATTAAAGATAACATCTTAAATAAGGGCGATACCAAATATACGTTTGACAGCATCATCGGAACGAGTGAAAATTTCCTGGAAGTCATAGAAAAGAGCAAGCGCTCGACCAGAACGGCATCCTCCATCCTCATCGTTGGGGAAACGGGCACCGGAAAAGAGCTCTTCGCCCAAAGCATCCATAATGGCAGCAGCCGTTCGACACATCCTTTCATCAGCCAAAACTGTGCTGCCCTGCCAGATAGTCTAATTGAAGGAATACTCTTCGGCACAAAGAAAGGCGCCTTCACCGGATCGATTGAAAGGCCTGGATTATTCGAACAGGCACAGGGCGGTACCATCCTTCTTGATGAAATCAACTCATTAAATCCGAACATGCAAGCGAAATTATTACGGGCCCTTCAAGAAAGGACGATTCGCCGTGTTGGGGATACAAAGGATAAAAAAATTGACGTTAGGGTCATTGCAACGATAAATGAAGATCCGATAGATGCCATTTCAAATGATCATTTACGAAAGGATTTATACTACCGATTAAGTGTCGTTTCGTTATTCATCCCGCCGCTTCGTGAACGGAAAGAGGATATTCCTTTGCTGGCGCAATCCTTCATCGAGAAATTCAATGCGCTGTTCGAATTGAATATAGAAGGGATCAGCGAAGAGGTCTACTCGCTTTTTTATGATTACGACTGGCCCGGGAACGTAAGGGAACTTGAACATATCATTGAGGGTGCCATGAATTTAATGGAACCTGGCGATACAAAGATTGCCATCGTCCACCTTCCGGCTCTATTTAGGAAGAAAGCCCATGTGGAAGACATTCATCCCGAAAGAAAAGAGACTCATGCAAATGAAGATTTACAGGAGTCGACCTTATCTCTTGATGACTATATCGCCAATACTGAAAAGCAATACTTGGAGAAGATATTGAAGGAACATGGCATGAATATCTCCCAAGCAGCCAAGGCCCTGAATATTAGCCGCCAAAGTCTTCAATACCGTTTGAAAAAGTATCAGGTCAAATAGCACAAAGAAGGCCCCCATTACATGGAGGGCCTTCAGTTTAGCGGCGGAAAGGGAGCGGTTTTCTTCAATCTACTGGAACGGAAGGCCCCCATGATAATGAGAGCCTTTTTTACTTCTATTCATTTCACTTCGCCATCAGAATGCTTCAGCGGCTTTCGCAACGTTTTCCAAACCATCCGCGATGATTTCTTGTGTCCGGTCCGGATACTGATTATGACCTTCAATGACCACGGACTCCGGATTGTTGATTCCCCATAGGCCAATGATATTTTTCACTAAATTCACGGCCATTTCAGCAGAAGCCATTCCTTCTAATGCATAATCAGAACCGCGGGCATTCAATAGCATGACTTTTTTATCTCCAGCATACCCGACAGGACCTTCCGCCGTATAATTGAACATTTTACCTGCTTGTGCCAAATATGAAAGATATGTGATTAATGGTGCAGGAACCGTTGAGTTCCATAAAGGGAAAGCGAATACCACTTTATCCATGGCCAGGAATTGATTTAAATATTGGTCAACCAGTTTGGCCGCATTTTCCTCTTCAGCTGTCAGTTCAAGTCCTTGGTTGCGTTTATAAAGCCCGGTAATCGCCGTATTTCCATAGTAAGGAAGTTCTTCTTTAAATAAATCCAGCTCGGTCACTTCACCCGCACGGTGTGTCTCTTTATATGTTTGCAAGAATGTGTCATACATTTTCGAGCTGATTGCCTGTTCTGCAGGACGATCGTTCACTTTTACGAATAATACTTTTGTCATTTTCCCATTCTCCTCTGCCGCGGTTTCTTTATTTCCAAATAATCTGCTTAAGAATCCCATTATCCTCTCACCATTGCTTTCTCTTATAATTTAGACGACTAAATGAATCTCATTGCCTGATGGATCTGTTACGGCGAAAAACCGTTCTTTTTCCGTGACTGCAGCCCCGATTCCTTTCAGTTGTTCCGTTACTTTGTTTCTCGCTTCTTCATCTGCAAAAACGAGTGTATACCAGTTTAGCCCTACACTATTTTCCTTCGGGGCAGGGGCGCCAACGCCATTCCAAGTGTTCAATCCGATGTGATGGTGATATCCGCCGGTTGAAGTAAAGAGCGCTCCTCCATATCGATTCACGACGGTAAACCCAAGACCTTGCATGTAAAACTCCTCCGTTTTACGTAAATCCGCTACATGCAGATGTATATGCCCCATTAAAGTACCTGCAGGCAGTTTGCTCCACTCACCATCGCTTTCTTTCAGCAGGTCATTCCCATCCAACGGATCCGTGCCCATTTCGACCTCCTCACCGGCCCATCTCCAATCAGTTGATGGCCGGTCAGAGTATACTTCGATGCCATTTCCATCCGGATCGGTAATGTACAGCGCTTCACTCACTTCATGATCCGCCGCTCCAAATGGATATTTCGTTTGAAGTAAATGGCGTAAAAAAATCGATAAGTCGGCACGGCTTGGCAGCAACAGGGCAAAGTGATATAAGCCTGTCGTCCGCCCTTCTTTCGGAATCACATCCCTAGGCTGCTCAAGTGTCAGCAACGGGGTTTTTCCGTCTGTCGTCAAAACAGCTTGCCGGTCCGTTTTCTTCAATACTTGAAGACCGATGATTTCTTGATAAAACAGAATGGCCTTATTCAAATCCAAAACATTTATACTGACTTCGCCAACAAAAGTAATTGGTTTTTGATGAAAATTTTCCATATTGTCACATCCCTTTTTTATTGAAAATCACGTTATCCAACGAAAGAACCGTGCGGTTTGCACACGCTAGATAGACAGACATGGCAAGCAGTGCCAAGTCCAATTCGTAACCCGCCGCTTGCCCGTTTCCTAGAAAACCAGCAGGTAATTTAGCCGTGAAAATCGCCCCCGCCATAATGACCGCAAATAGGACGGAAACGATTCGTGTTCCCAAACCCAGTATAACCGCAAGTCCTCCGATCAATTCGATTCCTGCAACGATGTACGCCATGAAGCCAGGAATGCCAAGGCTAACGAAAAATCCTGCCGTATTTCCTATGCCTCCTTGAAACTTTGAAACGCCGTGAATGAAAAAAGTAAGACCTAAAATTACCCTTAAAAAAACTTGGGCTGCATCATTTTTATTCATGTATGAACTCTCCTTTTATAGGTTACTTTATGTAAGTAATTATATTTTCATAAGTATATAATGTCAAGTAAGTTTATTGGAATTTCATTTTTTCCCAAAATAAAAACGAATTGCCGAAGCAACTCGTTCCATGGTGTCCTATTTGAATGTGTAATAAATGGTTGAATTGATGATGAAGGAATCCGGCAATCGTTCTCCCGACTTCCTAGAACTCTATCTAATGAATGAAACCATAAGGCTTCTAACCGTAGGAACTACAGGATTACTGCTCTTAGGAGCGTAAAGTGATAAGTGGCGGGTAATTCAATCAAACATCGAAATCAGTTCTTTTGTGTATGAATGGCGATCGCTGCAAAAAAGCTGTTCGTTTTCGAAAGAATCCACAATAACACCTCCCTTCATCACCATGATCCGTTGGCTCATCTCCTGTACTGCCGATAGATCATGAGAAATGAAAAGGTAGGAAATGTCCAAAGTCTCCCGCAGCCCGCCTAACAATTTCAGCACCGCCGCTTGAGAAAGAACGTCCAGGCTTGAAGCCGGTTCATCCAATATTATAAGGGCCGGTTCAATGCTGATCGCGCGTGCAATGGTCACCCGCTGTTTTTGTCCTCCGCTTAGCTCATGCGGGTAACGTTCAGCAAAACTCTTTGGAAGCTCCACGCTTTCCAGGAGCTGACCGATAAAGTTCGCTTCACTTGTATACGTAAAATATTTCATATTGACTTGGCTGCCAAATTGAAGATATGGATCCATTAGTGAATCTTTAATCCTTAGTTTTGGATTCAAGGCAGATGCAGGATTTTGCAAAACGGCCTGGATGTTCTTGCGATAAGGTTTTAAACTGCGTTCGCTTTTGTTTTGCAGCGCGGTTCCTTCAAATAAGATGCTGCCCTTGTCAAAGGATTCAATCTGAAGGATGAGTCTTGCCAGTGTGCTTTTTCCGCAGCCGCTCTCCCCCACTAACCCGAGGCATTCCTTCCTTTCAATGCTGAAATTCACGCCCTTTAGTATTTCCACTCCGTTATCATAGGTTTTATGGACATTTCGTACTTCTAATAAACTCACCCTGACACTCCTTCAAGCTTAATTGGCATTCTCCTCAATGATGGCGATGATTGAATCAGTTTTTTCGTATAAGCATGCTGCGGATGGTTCAAAACCTGATTTTTATCACCGGTCTCAATGATGGCCCCGTCTTTCATGACCGCAATGCGATCCGCATACTTCCTGACATGACGTAAATCATGAGTAATGAACAAGACGGCACATCCGGTTTCTTTTTGGAGCTTTGATAACAGTTGTAATACCTTAAAGGAAGATACACTGTCCAAGGCTGTAGTCGGTTCATCCGCTATCAAGATATCAGGTTCAAGTAAAAGGGCTATTGAAATGGATACGCGTTGAAGCTGCCCACCGCTTAATTGAAAAGGGTACCTGCCATAGATATCTTCATTCAGGCCCACCGATATGAGCGCATTGACCGCTTGCTGCCGCCTTGCCTTTTTGGACAGGTTCAAATGTGTCCGTTGATATTCGTCGAAATGCTGACCGATGGTAAGGAACGGTGTGAATGAACCCTGGTAATCTTGAAAAATATAAGCAAGGCGCTTTCCGCGAATCTTCCTGATTTCAGCGGAAGATAGCGTTAAAAGATTCTTTTCCCCGTACCATATTTCCCCCTTCGCTTGGAGATTGGGTGCAAGCAGTTGGCATATTGCCATGGCCGTCATGCTTTTGCCGCTCCCGCTTTGTCCGACAAGTGCGAACCACTCACCTTCCTGCACATCTAATGAAAGATCCTTGACGATATGATTTTGCTTTCCCATGATATGCAGCTGCCTAACGGATAAAATGCTCATGATCCCACCTCCTTTTTCACATCGAATGCATCGCGTAAATAATCACCGAGTATGTTGGATAGAAGGACGACAAATACGATGGCGAGCCCAGGGTAAATCATCAGCAACATATTGGATTGAAAGTATGGACGGGCATCATTCAGCATGGCTCCCCACTCCGGTGCCGGCGGCTGCGCCCCGAGCCCGATATATGATAAGGAAGATATGAGCAAAATGATTTTTCCTAAATCAAGGCTAGAAAGGACAAGCACGTTCCCGATCAGGTGCGGAAATAGATGCTTCCACATGATCCCAAATGAACTTAATCCATTGATTTTAGCAGCTGTGACATAATCCTTCTGACGTTCCGTGATCACCGTACTTCGCACAAGACGGGCATAATTCACCCATTTCACCAGAACGATCGCCAACAGGAGATTCTCGATTCCTGGACCTAATAGGCCACTAAGCACAATGGCAACGATCGTATCGGGGAATGCGAGAAAAGCGTCTGCAATGCGCATGAAGATCCGATCGATCAGACCTCCTTTAAAACCGGCAATCACACCGAATGGGACGCCGATGATAACAGCGGCCAACAGGGATAAGAGGCCGTAGCCAACCGTCTGCTGTGCGCCAAGCAGAAGACGAGTCAATACATCACGCCCAAGATGATCCGTCCCTAACGGATGTTCCATGCTCGCCGGCCATAGCCTTTCTCCCAGATTGACCAGGGATGGATCATGTTTCAGAATAAGAAAGGTGTAAGCCGCAACGGCAAGCACTGTAGCCATCACCGTAAATAGGACGGTCATTCTCCAGCGCCTTTTGGATTTTTCTTTGATAGCTAACTCCATTTTCCATGCTTCCTTTCCTTCAGTCTTAGCTCCGGATTTAAATAGCGATAAGATAAATCCACGGCACTATTAACCATGAATACAATGATGGCCATGACCAAAAGGTACCCTTGGATAACTGGATAATCCCGGGACCGGATCGAGTCCACGACCATCTTACCTATGCCTGGATAGGCAAAAATCACTTCGATCACGACTACACCGCCGATCAAGCTTCCAAGGCTGACACCGAATACGGTAATGACCGGGGGCAAGCTATAACGAAATGCATGTGCAAAGAATATCCGCATCTCTGAAATCCCCCTTGATCGGGCAGCCCTGATGAAATCATGACTTAGGGAATCTATCAAACTCGAACGCAGCAAACGGACGTACACACTTGTGATGGCCAGCCCCAGCGTGACCGACGGCAGAATCAAAGAACGAAATCCGTCCCTGCCCATCGTTGGAAGGGCTCCCCATCGCACCGCAAATAAATCTATCAAGAGCAGCCCAAGCCAAAAGCTAGGAATGGCTGCCCCCAATAAAGAAACGGCACGGCTGAATTGATCAATCCAGCTTCCCCTGTACAAGGCAGCAAGCGAACCTAATGGAATGGCTATAACTAGCATCACAAGCAATGCGCCAACCGCCAGCTCAAGTGTGGCAGGCAGCCCGCTCATGATCATTTCCATCACAGGCTGATTCGTCAGATAGGAATGCCCGAAATCCAATCGGATAAAGTCCGCAAACCAATCGCCATACTGCACTAACAGCGGATCATTGAACCCCAATTCTTCACGGAGCTCATTGACTTGCTCGTTTGTGATCGACACATCATCCACTTGAAGTATCGAGAGGACCGGATCGCCTGGAGCAAGCCGAACAAAAAGGAAAGAGATGAATGTAATCACAAGGACAAAAATCATGACCTCAATGAATCGGCGGACTAAGATGCGAAACATTCACTTCACATCCAATTCATTCGTCAGCATGTAGTATTCGCTTCTCGAAGTGATCCAGTTTTTAACTTTATCGGCATCATAAGCAACAAGTGTATTCGGATGTAAAATGAATGAATTATACACCTTTTCATCCACATACATCGCAATCTCCTCAGCTAAATCCGAGCGCTCCTCCTGTCCGACCGTTACGTTCAGCTTATCAATCAAGGAAGTCAGGCGATCATCATCGGCCCCACTGAAGTTCAAGGCTCCCTTTGGATGATAAGTAGCATTTAAATAATAACCGGCATCCCCTCTCGGAGCCGTTAAATTGCTGTAGGTCGTTAAATCCCAATCCCGATTGGCTGCCATATACTCTTCAGGAATTTCAATTTGCTTGATTTTCACATCAATCCCCAACTGGCCTGCATCCGATTGAAAAACTTGGGCGATTAACGGCAGGTCTGCACGTGAACTGTATGTAAGCAGTGTAAACGTTAACGGTTTGCCGTCCTTTTGCATGACACCATTCACTTTCTTATATCCCGCCTGATCAAGAAACCCCTTAGCCGCTTCCATTCCATTCGCTTTTTTCGGATAATCCGGAGCAAAAGAGAAAGTTGATGGGAATGGCCCTGTTGCCACTTCTGCATGACCATGTAAAATCGTATCGGCAATGGATGAACGGTCGATCAAGGCATCTATCGCCTTTCGGACGTGTATGTCCTGCAATGCTTTGCGTTCCAAATTCATCGTCATTTGATGTACGCGGAAAGTCGATGTCGATTCAACCTTCACACCATCTATCGCCTTTAAATTCTCCAGGCTTTCTACTTCTGGACGGAAAACAATATCGGCGTCTCCCGATTCAAGGGCAAGAGACCGTGCATTGGCATCTTCATTAAACGAAAACCTGGCTCCCTCAAGCTTTGCAGCTCCATCCCAGTAAGACTCATACCGTATTAAATCAACAGCAGTACCTGGTATGAATTTCGAAACGGCAAATGGCCCGGTTCCTATTGGCTTGTTTATATAGTCACTTTCCTTCACGTCAATAATTGAAGTATTTGGATGGACCAATTCAGAAGGAAACTCAGGAAAAGGAACCTCCGTCTTAATGGTCAGCGCATTCCCGTCCGCCTCAATCGACTCAATACGCAAAGCATTCTTGATCGCGGGACTATCTTTCATCGCCCTCTCCAAGGAAGCCTTGACCGCTTTGCCATCCATCGGCCTTCCATTCTGAAACGTCACACCCTCCCTTAACTCGAAGTTCCATAATTGACCATCCTTACTATCCCAGCTTTTCGCCAGCCAAGGTTCAATCGTCAAATCCTCATCATTGAGATGCACCAATGTCTCAGTGATCCCAGCCCTTAGTGACACATAACTAGTATCAACATTCGGATCAAGCGAGCTTGTCGCAAAATTAAAAAGCAAGTTCACTTCCTTCTTCCCTCCCACTTGATCTTTCGCAGACTCGGTGGAACAAGCAGCCAAAAGAAAGAATGATAAACATACGATAAAAATCGATTTACATTTTCTGAACACGATATATTTCCTCCATTACCCCAACTATTTTTAATTGGCTGCCGTAAAATCGTATTGATTACGATTTAGATGACAGCTTTACCATCATGACAAACCACGTAACACATTGCCGAATGCTTATCCGAAATCAAACTATGTACGGATTCTCGAGAGTAAACACGTATTCACGAGTAAATGTGCCAAACTCACGAGTATTTGTCCCAAATTCACGAGTAAATGTGCTAAACTCACGAGTATTTGTTCCGAATTCACGAGTTTTCGCTCCAGACTCACGAATATTTGCTCCAAACTCACGAGTTTTCGCTCCAGGCTCACGAGTTTTTGCTCCAAACTCGTGAGTAACAGCTCTAAATCTCGTGCAATAGCCCAAAATTTCAAGTAAATGAACCCAACTCTCGATTTATTGCACAAATCCCCCTATCTTCAAGCAATTCCTAATATTTTCAGCCCTTTTTGCCAAACAAATCAAAATGGTTACGATTTATACTTTAAAAAACTCTCTAGTCTTGACTGTCTTTCATTATAAAACGTCATGATTACTGTTTACAAGGTTTTTTTTGAGTTTTAAAGATTATCTGATACCAGTTCCTTCTATTAATCTTAAGGTACGTACATTCCCCATTCAATAAAAGAAAAAGCTAACTTTGTCGCGAAAGAGAAGACAAACATAATGTATCTCACTTTTCCAGATTTATTCAGCGCTTGATGCAGACAGAAAAGAGTCCCGTTCGCATCATGACGAACGGGACTCTTAAGAGCTTTATAGTGGGATGATTCCCAATAGGACACATACCACTATCATGACAAGCGTCGATCCGCATGCCCATTTCAGGAAAGTGCGCTGCAATGCACCGAAATCTTCCCCTACCATTCCAACCAATAGATAGGTAGATGGAACAAGAGGGCTTAATAGATGGACAGGAAGCCCTAATAGTGAAGCTCTGCCGATCATGGCAGGATCGATTCCATAAGCAGCTCCCGCTTTAGCAAGTAATGGGAGCACACCATAATAAAATGCATCATTAGACATGAAGAACGTAAAAGGTGCTGAGATGATGGCTGTGATGACAGCAAAATGTGCGCCCATTTGATCTGGAATATGCTGAATCAAAGAGTTTGCCATGGCATCGACCATTTCCGTACCGGCAAGGATGCCAGTGAAGACACCCGCTGCAAAAATCATCGAAATTACTGATAAAGCATTGTCCGCATAGTTTGCCACACGCTCTTTTTGATCACTGAGTTTCGGATAATTAACCGTAATCGCAATCGCGAAACCTACCATGAACAGAACTGCTGAAGGCATAAGTTCCATAATCAGCGCAACGAGCAGTGTAAGAGTCAATGCATAATTGAATATGATCAATTTAGGGCGCTTAAGATAAGCATCTTCCGTTGCAGCCGCCTGCTGTGCCATAACACGATAATCGACTTCTATGATCCCGATTCTTTTTCTTTCTTTTTTGCCCAGGCAATATGCCATGAAAAGGACGAATAGGACTCCGCCGATCATCGCTGGAATGACGGGTGTGAAAACATCGGACATTTCAAGTTTTAAAGCGGTCATCACCCGTGCTGTAGGACCTCCCCAAGGAAGAAGGTTCATGACTCCAGATGACGAAACGGCAATACCGGCCAATACAAGCGGTCTCATTCCAATCCGTTTATATAGCGGAAGCATGGCTGAAATCGTAATCATATATGTGGTTGTACCATCTCCATCCAAGGAAATCAGCAAAGCCAGGACTGCCGTGCCGATGGCAATTTTCACTGGATCTCCTTTTACAACCTTAAGTATCGTATTGATGATCGGGTCAAAAACCCCAGCATCAATCAAAATTCCAAAGAAAAGGATTGCAAATAAAATCATGATTCCCGTTGGCGCAACGTCTTTGATCCCTTCCAGCGCCATCTCACCCATTTTACCTCCAAACCCGCCAATAAGTGCAAAAGCACTTGGTACTGCAATCAAAGCTATCATGGCTGAAAGTCGCCCTGTCATAATTAAAATCATAAACACTAGTATCATCAAGTATCCTAATAAAGCGAGCATATCTATCACTCCTTATCTTCTAATAAGATAAAGTGTATATGAAACCGCTTCATTTGTAAGCGTTCTCAATTTATTGTGTTTTAAAACTATTTTGTTAATTGTGTTCATTGTGTTCACTGAAGCGATTCTTCGAGGCAGAACCGAACGCCACTCCCCGGGTTGAATGGCGGGTTCCTCAAGGAAATGGTTATGATTATTAAGAAAACTTTGACTATATTTTCAATGCTGGCAAAGTCATGCTGCTGCGCATTTATTCTTCAAAAGATAGATTTGCCGGTCCATCCAAAAGGTCACAGCCGTAATCTATATTGGTCGTTGGTGTATCGTTACTGACTTCCTCGAATTCCAGTTCATCGATCCATACTTGGCCACGCCCTGAAAGAAGGACCCCGAATGAAATGATGGCACTGTTTTCGGGAACATCCAGGACAATATAATAATGGTTCCATTCCGTATCGTTGACGATGGGCCGATTCCCCATATTGTCGAATTGCAAAACATCATGAAGGGCATTATCCACCCTCATCCATAAACCACAAAATCCATCAACATCTTTTGATTTTAAAAAACCCGACAGTTTCATTCTTTTACCGAGGTAATTTTCCGCCTTGAATTGCTGCATCATCGTTGCAAATTCCTCCTTGGATTCCGCAGTGACGGATTTCAGGAATCCTGATGCCTGGCCTTTATGGAAAGTCTCCCGGTCAATTCCCATTTTATAATTGAATGGATGACTCCCGCTTAAATTCCAGCCTTTTAATAATTGTTCGTTTTTCATCGTCATTTCCTCCTTTTGCAAGGTTAATTTACTTACGAGTTTCCGATATTGCCCTGGCGGCAGGTCATAATATTTCTTGAATGAACGAGTAAAGGATTCCTGTGTTTCAAAGCGGTAATATAAAGCAATGTCGATTATTTTTTCATCCGTATAAAGCAGCATGTTCGCTGCATTGGCGATCCTTCGATATCGAATATATTCTGATACGGTCACGCCAACCTCCTTGTGAAAAATACGATGATAATGAAACTTCGAAAAACCTGCGAAACGAGCGATGTTCTCCAAGCACAATTCATCTTGTAAGCTATTCTCTATATATTCAATCGTTTTTTGGATGATGGGACTGTATCTCATTTCCGAACCTCCTTAAGAATAAGATAACAGATTAAAACATCGTTTTTTTGACATATATTGCTTTTTTTATAATCTTTCAAACCATGCATGCATAAAAAACACCTCCAATCTTGAAGGTGTTTCACACTTAATTCTATTGAATTTTATAATATCTTCGCTCAGGTCTCCCCACTACCCCGTATACGACTTCCGCTTTACATTTCTTTACGGATATCAAGTATTCCAGATAGCGTCTCGCGGTTGTCCTGGAAGCTCCGATCTGACCGCTCACTTGCTCAGCCGACAAACCGATATCGCTTGCTTCGAGTACCTCGATCACTTTCGCCAAAGTGATTTCGTCGACCCCTTTCGGCAAGGATGGCCCATCGTTCGATTCCGAAACGGAAGAACCCTTTTTCAAAATGAGATCAACAAAATCCTGATCTATTTCTTGTTTCGATTTCATCAGATGGACTTTCTTCAGATACTCTTCGATAACTTGGTTGAAGCGCTGCATCTCCACTGGTTTAATTAAATAATTCTCTACACCATAGTGAAGCGCCTTTTCAAGTTGTTCCTTATCCGTTGCCGCGGTAATCATGATGATATCCACATTTGGGAATTTTTTCCTTATGTCCGGAAGGAGGTCTGTACCAAGCTGATCTGGCATATAAACATCAAGCAAAAGCAAATCCGGGCTTTTTTGTTCCAAAATCCGAAGCGTTCTTTTGGCATTGACAGCTTTTCCGACCACTTCTATTTCATCAAAGTTTTTCAAGAATTTTTCATGGATATCCGCTACACGAAAATCATCTTCTGCGATGACTGCTCTTATCTTCAGCATTCTTTCCCTCCTCTCTGTTCTTTAGGAAGATACACGGTGAATATGGTGTTTCCATCCCCGCTGTGAACTTCGATGATGCCGCCCAGCTCTTTTACGACATGATCAGCATTCGAAAGTCCATAACCACTCGGACTTCCGCTGTTTTTCGAAGTGAAACCCCGATCGAAAATATGGGCGATGGCATCCTCAGGTATTCCTTTTCCGTTATCACTCACTTCAAATACCATATCATTTCCTATATCAGTGGCGAAAAATTTCACGAGCGGCTCCTCCATGCTTGAAACCGCTTCAAGTGCATTATCGATAATGTTGCCTAGAATCAAGGTTAGTTGTGACAATTTAATATGATCCGGCAGTTTCTCTAGGTAACTTTGTGCGTCTATTTCAAAGATGATCTTCTTCTCCGATGCTTTCCCTATCTTGCCAAGTAACAGGGCTTGCACTTTTGTATCCTTTATCTGTTCGAACACGACACGGTTCAGGGTATGCAATTCGGAAGTTTCGCTTTGAATCATATCGATTGCTTCATCGTACTCCCCTAATTGTATCAAACCTGAAAGGACATATAGTTTATTGGTAAATTCGTGGGTTTGTGCCCTTAAATCCTCTGAATGCATCTTCACTTCCGATAATGTATTGACCATTTCCTCAATTTCCGTTCGATCACGGAACGAAGCGACAACACCGCTTACCCCTTCACTATCGAAAATTGGCGTACAATTGACGATAACGGATTTGTCTTCCCATGAAATCTCCTTATCCGCTTGCGGTTCTCCGGACTTCAGCACCTCGAACAAATATTTCGAAGGAAATAGGCCATCGACGTTCAAATGGCGAACGGACTCTTTAATATCCAGTAATTTTTTCGCCGGCTGATTCATCGAGGTAATCAACCCATTTTGGTCAATGGCCAGAATCCCCTCTTTCACCGATTGAAGCACTGCATTTTTTTCTTTATATAAATTGGCGATTTCAAATGGTTCCAGCCCCAGTGTATCTTTACGTATGCTCCTTGCCAGCATATAACTGCCGATGATCGATATCATGATGGCCACTAAAGATACAACCATCTCCTTGGACAAATCCTTGAAAATTTGGGCCCGGACATCGTCCACCAAAAAACCGACGGAGACGATCCCAATTATTTTTCCATCCTCATTGAATACCGGTGACTTCCCCCGAATGGAAAGACCGAGTGATCCTGCCGCTTCGGAGACATAATATTCGCCTTCCCGAATGGCCCTGCTATTGTCCCCGCCTTCCATCCGCTTCCCAATTTCGGAAGCCAGCGGATGGGAATAGCGAATTCCCTCTGCATTCCCTACAACGATGAACTCAGCACCTGTTTCCCTGCGGATCTTTTCGGCAATCGGCTGGATTATGCCAGCGGGATCATCCGTTTCAAAGGCCTCTGTAACGGTAGGCATGAAGCTTATCGTCTTTGAAAGTTCCAACGCCAATTGACCTTTATCCTTCGCTATTTGCCTTCCTTCCATATAGGAAAAAGAAGTCGTCAATAACAGAATCAAAAACAGGCTCAACGATAGAACTAACCCGAGAATCTTAGTTTCCAGCGATACTTTCCTCATATTCAACAGCATCCTCTATTTTCATTTTCATTCACTAAATTTTATAGGAGCATAATGATTTTACCATTTCTATTAAATATTGAACATTGTTGGCGTTTATTTCTCAGTGTCCAAGCCGATCATGGTGCGAATTTTCCACCTTGTATCTCCTTTCGACCGCTTTGGGGTGCTTCTGTCTTGCTACCATATCTTTTCTTACTGGAAAGCAAAACAATCTGAAACATAAAATGCTCAAAGGAAACATTTCCTTTGAGCATTTTTTTCAAAAACAGCTAAATGAATTGATTTGTCTTGTATCGATGCCAAAAATCGTCCAGAACCTGCCATTCCACCTGAAGCCGGCAACAGCCGACGAAAATGGAATAATACCAGAAACGCGCAACATTGTTTAGCCATATAAAAGTATTCCTGAACAGGCAAAATGAAATCGCACCTGGATCTACGGCAAATGTTGAAGCCGATTGTCTTTGGGGGATAAACGCTGGCGGGGGAGCTGATGGTGCTTGCGAACTCGGCGGTGGTCCCGGTCGACCTGGAAATTGAGGTAAACGAGGGAGAATGCCCGGAAAGCCGGATAGACCGGGAAACTGCCGTTCAAGAAAAGCTTGATCTTCATAATGTACGTTGGGTACATATACATGGTCATTCACCTCTATAAGATGGAATGTAATAAGTTATGATATATGGACCCAACGTTTTTGGGTTGGAAATGCAACTTATCTTAGAAAATAGGTATATATCGACGTTACTCGCAGGTTTTTCCCCGGAAATGGAAATATATCGAGGAATCTTGCTGTTTTTCTCGGAAGTAGGATTCAATATAGTAATCTCCATAAATAGAAGGTCGCATAGGATTCCCAATCGGCCCATGCTTCCGATCGTTTCAGGATTTCCGCTTTCGTTGGTTTTGCTTCCGTTTGCATGACCAGTTTCATGGAATTATGCAGCCCGACGTCATCGATGGGAAAGGCTGCTGGAAAACGCAAACAGCGCATCAAGACATAGTTCGCTGTCCACGGACCGATTCCCCGTATTTTGGTCAGCATTTTTTCAGCCTCTTTTACATCCTTTGCAATCAGTAGCTTTTCTTTAGTGAGTTCCCCTTCTGCAATCAGTTGAGCAACACCTATTAAATATTCACACTTCTTCACCGTCATCCTCAAATCGGCAAAATCTTCGACGGTCAATTTCGCGATTGCATCAGGCGTCGGAAACAGCCAGTATTGCTTTCCTTCGAATTCAACATATTCACCAAATCCCTCCACAAGCCTCCGTTTCAAGGTATAGGCATAAGTCAAGTTAATCTGCTGACCTAGTATTCCCCAGGCAATCGCTTCAAATAAATCAGGGATGCCCATATTTCTCAAACCGAAGAATTGGCTTACCGGCTTTTGCAATAAAGGGTCACTTTGGGCCAATTCATAAAAAGGAAGCAGATTTGTATCAAGATCGAACCAGTGACGAACGTATTGGGATACAGCAGCCTTTACCTGATTATCCATAGGTGCTGTTCGTCCTGGAAACCGAACGGCCAGCTCCGTTTCATTCATCGCACTGATTTCTATTAAAAATGTCTCGTTTTCGACATCAAGTGCTCGATAAATTTTTTGATCAACAATATCGAACAGACATTCATTGGAGGATCTTGATAAGTATTTAAGATTTTCCGAAAAACTAAACTCCTTTGGTGCATGAATCCTCAATTCAATCATGCCTTCATCATTTGATAATGTCTCTATCATCCTGCTCCCTCCTTTAGCTTTATTCTAATGACTAATCGATACGCTATCTTGCTTTTTCCTTCACCCCCCTTATTTTAACAGACAAATAGTCATCTCCCCTAACTCGAACAATTACGTTATCTTGCTTTTATATTCTCAAAATGTTTGTATATCAGCCCTTTCTTGTATACTTAATGGAGAGGTGAATGTAGTGAATCCGAAAAAAGCAGATTTCCCTAATGAATATTGGAAAGCCATTATAGATTGTGATGCAGCATATGATGATCATTTTTTATACGGAGTGATTACGACGGGCATCTTTTGCAGGCCCTCCTGTAAATCCAGGGTGCCTAATAAGGAAAACGTGAAGATTTTCAAAAATGCCATGATGGCTTTGGAAGAAGATTTCCGGCCCTGCAAACGATGTAAACCGGAAGGACTGAATTTGCCGACAGAAGAATGGGTTGAACAAATAGCCGAATGGATCGACACCCATTACAGTGAACCCCTCACTTTGAACAAATTGGCGGATATTTCCCACGGCAGCCCGTATCATTTACAACGATCATTCAAGCGAATGAAAGGGATATCGCCCACTGAATACATTCAGCGGCTTCGCCTTGAAAAAGCGGCGAGGCTGCTGGAAAACTCCGAGCTGCCGATAACTGAAATAGGCTTCGCTGCCGGGTTCTCTAGTACACCCTATTTCATGACGCTATTCAAAAGGAAAATGGGGAATACCCCTTCAGGATATAGGAATGCATATCTCAAAACCCAAGCTTTGGAGCGTGAAGAAAATGAAGAATGATAAAGCACAAACCATTGACTGGGCCATATTGCATTATGATAAGTGGCAATTATATGTGGCCAAGACGGAAAAAGGGCTTTGCTATGTAGGCTCTCCCGGTCAAACGTATGAAGAATTGAAGTCCTTGATACAAAAACGCTTTCCAATGGCGAACCTTGTTGAAAATGAAAAAGCATTAAATCCCTATCTAAAAGAACTACAAGAATATTTCGAAGGAACCAGGCAGACTTTCACTCTTCCCACAGATGTAAAAGGCACGCCCTTTCAACAAGAAATTTGGGCAGCGCTGAATCAAATTCCCTATGGAAAAACCTGTTCCTATTCCGATATTGCCCAAATCATCCAAAGACCTGCAGCTGTTCGGGCGGTTGGTACGGCCATTGGTGCCAATCCTATTCTGATCACCGTGCCATGTCACCGGGTTATCGGAAAAAACGGGGCCATTACCGGCTACCGGGGAGGTACGGAAATGAAACAATATCTACTTCGATTGGAAGCACAAATGAAAGCGTAAGGACAATCTGACCGCAAAAAAAAGCATCCGGCCATAAGGATGCTTTCTTTTCATTTTTGTTTTTTAGTACCAAATGGTCACCGCTTTATTATATGCATCACTATTAGGGATCGCATGTATCCCTTGGGCCTGCGCTTTGCGCGGGTCATAGTCATATACCATTGGTGTATAGCATGACGTTTGACCGATATTCACCACACCATTGCCCCCGGAACTGGAGCATGTATAGGCCTTACCATCCGTACTTCGGACGATTCTGGCATCCGCTTCACGGTTGTATACGGCGGGGCGTGTTACGGTCACTTTTGCCCAGGCGGTTTTATACACAGTGCTGAATTTCAATTCTACGTACGAATTGGAATCGATCCATTTTTTATCCTTCGTTACCGCCGAACTTGCACAACTATTATAGTATGGACTTTTTCCGTCATAGGTGTGCGTTTCGGCCAGAGCTTGATTTTTTCCAAATCCAAAGTCGACTAAAAACATCGACAGTGTCATCACCATGGATAAACCTATCATTTTTAGCTTTTTATTCAATTCATTCATCCTTTCTTAAAAAATATAGATGAAGTTTTTTCCTTTTTCATTAATACCAGTCGGTTTCGCCTGCCGTATATGGCCAAAAAGCTACCGCTTTTGCTTTTCGCGGATCTAAATCATATACCATTGGTGTATAGCATGACGTTTGACCTTTATTTATTTCACCATTTCCTCCTGGAGATGCACAGCTAAATTGTTTATTATCAGTATTTCGGACAACCAAAGCCGTTGCCTCCCCATCTGTTTTAGCCGGTCTGCTAAGAGTGAGCTTTGCCCAAGCCGTTTTACACGTTGTGCTGAATTTCAACTCCAAATTGGCAGAAGCACCGTTGGCATAAATTTTCACGGCCTTCTTCGTTACTGCGCTATTCGCACAATTATTATAGTAAGGACTTTTTCCATCATAGGTGTGTGTTTCGGCTGATGCTTTGCTCGCAAAAGAATCAAGGGAGCCAAAAACGACTAAAGAAGCAACAAAAAATGAAATGCATAAAACCATTTTTTTCATTATTTCACTCATCCCCTTAACAAAATTTATACACTGTTCATCTTACAATTTTGTAATATTCTTACAAGTGATAAATTCCCTAGTTCACGAAAAACTACATCCTCGCCTTTACGTCGCAGCCTGCCATTACCATTACAGTCCGGTATTTCTCGCTTTATCGACTGAACATCACCGAGACAAGTCATTATCCCTATGAGCCATCCAGGACAAATAAGGTAACAACTAAGGACTTATGCGTATCAAGCTGAAATAAAACGAGCCAATAGGCTGCCGTTGATCGGGAAAGATACAGGACGATGTACTTAATGTTTTTTTCAAGAAAAAAGAAAAGCCCCGACAAAACTCGAATCGTTTTGTCAGGGCTTTATTTTCATTTAGCGAGGTTTTCTCTGATCACTCTAATGATGCTATCATAAAAGGAACGACCGGAACGAACTCATCCCGTCCAGCAAATCGATCGATCATCATCCTCCGGCCTTCGTGATTCATTTCAAATCCCTACTATTCACTTTGTCCATCGCTTCGGGCCAAAGCTCCTTCATCCTTTTTCTTTTCTCCAATTTTTCGGGTTTAAATAACCCTTATATTTAGCGGCCACTTCTTTCCCGACCAAAAGTGCTCCTGCCCAAAACATGACTTCCGCAAAGACGATCGCACCTGTTATGACCCCCGCTTTAACCGCAGTAGAAAATGGCGTAAAAGGAGCTACGACAGGAATGATCCAAGTGAGAAGGGAAATGATAAGGAACCCCATCCCTACTTTGTAAAACCTCGATTTCTTTATTTCCTTACTTTCTTTATCCAATTAAATAACCTCCGTCATGATGATTTTCATATAATTCCCCCGCCGAACATTCCACTTTCAAATATACCATTGAATCTATTCTTTTTTTATACGTTTGAATGTCCATTTCGTTTCATAAATTTGAGAAATAAAGATATTCCATTTGAGGAAAACGATTAATGAATTGACTTTACGATTTTTAATGGATTTAATATTCATATAACACTTGCATGCAGGAAAGGAAAATCCAATGTACATTGAATTCATTGCCACAACGATAGAAGATGCACTTTTAATCGAAGAATCGGGCGCAGACCGAATCGAGCTTGTCAGTTCTTTAGCCGAGGGGGGATTAACTCCAAGCCACGCCCTGATAGAAGCTGCCGTCAATTCAGTGAAGATACCAGTCAACGTGATGGTAAGGCCCCATAGCCAGTCGTTTTGTTATACGCAAAAGGATTTGGAAATCATGAAAAAAGATATACAAATCATTCGATCACTGGGAGCGAACGGGGTTGTATTGGGTGCATTAAATGAAAAAAATGAAATCAGTCGACCATACCTCGAAGAACTATTGTCAGTATGTGAAGGTTTGGAGATTACATTCCACCGAGCCATCGATGATACGCACGACCCAGTCATTTCAGCTGAAATGCTAGCACAATATCCAGAAATCACAACGATATTGACGTCAGGCGGGCATGGGGATTTCCCCAGCCGCATGAAAACGATTCAACAAATGAAAAGAGTCTGCGGCGACATAGCAATATTGGTTGGAAGCGGCTTAAATAAGGATAATATCCTTTCTATCCATTCCGAACTGCATACCGGTCACTATCATTTCGGTACGGCTGTTCGGAAAAATAACAGTATCATTGAAGGAGTAACATTAGAAAAAGCTAAAGAAATCGTAAACCTGTTAAAGAAATAATGCCGGAAGGGACCATTTAACTGGTCCCTTCTGTTTGTAGACAGAAGGGTTCTAACTAAATTTCAAATCAAAGTTGATGAAACGGAAGGTGCGAGACTCCTGCGGGTAAACGCGTCCAGGAGAGCCCACGCAGGCGCAAAGGCGCCGGGGCGGACCGCCCGCGGAAAGCGATTGCCTGGAGCACCGTTCGGATTTGTCTACAGTCTGAAGGTCCCTTTTTATGATGCAGCGCTCTTTTTTTGTAAAAAGACCGAGTCCCAAAACCAAAATAACAGTGCCGCTAAAAGGCTTATTGCATAGTAATCCATTGTAGTTAAAACATCCATACTGAAGTCAAAATTAAGCACCGAACTATAAATGAATACAGCCAGCAAAGAGAAAAAAATATAAAGGCTAAAATAGATTAAACTGAATTTTTTAGGATGTTTATTAAAAAGGACCTGTACCGGAACAGCAAATAATAAATAAGGGATAACGACATAAAAAGAAAACACGATAATGCCAAGCACCCCCCAGGTACCCACGCTAAATATAACCAACACCGTGGAAAGCGACAGACAGGAAGAAACTAGACTAAAAAAATAAGAAGGGATCACATCGCTTAGCTCCGAAACCTTTTGACTCATTTTCCAAAGTTCCATTTTAACCAGTACCTCGCAGTCTATAATAATATAATGGGGATTTTTTACATAATCATTATACTATATAAAATGAGGTGTTTTTATTTTGGAGTTCTATATCGAATTATTCGTGTTTCTGGCCATCATCTTTTTAATAGTCATTTCCAATAGATTCTTACCCTGGTTGTTAAAAGCCGGCATTGTCGTTTATTACTCCGTCATTTCCTATATCTTCATTACCACAAAAAATAAAATCGATAAACAGTATGAAAATATCACTCCTGTGCCTGACGCCTACTGGGATAAAAATTCAGCCTGGGTCGACACTATGACTGGTTATTATTTATGGTCCTTTTTAATAATTCTCCTGTTCATTTATTTTAAATGGTTCACAAGTGTGAAAAGTAAGGAAGCGAAAGGATGGGTGCTAGTTAGTTCATTCCATCATTGGCCGTTTTTTTACTTTTCATTTTCATATTCAGTTTTTCATACGGGTATAGACCATAGGGGTTCGATATTGCCTGATATCACTCCAAAATAAGAAGGTTGCCGGAGCAACCTTCCATCATGGAATTTCTTAATCTTGAGAATTAATTTTTGTTAGAATCCGCAAAGTGCCCCATCGCATCACACATGAATTTTGCCAATCCTTCACCATATTGGTCGATATTTTTGGTGAAGCGTTGATCCTCCACGTACATTTGACCTAATCCTTTGAAAGCATCCAGCGAGTATGTGCCGAAGTTATTGTTCAAACAATCATACCATTCTTTAATGGCCTCTTGTGCCTCCTCCGACTTGGGCGAAGCATTTCGGATTGACGCAAGTTTTAAATAGATCTCCGATACAACTTTCTGTGCATCTTTGGACATGCCCGCCACTTTAGCCTTCGACTCATCGACAGCATTATCCCCCCAAAGCTTGCGAGCTTCTTCTTCATATGGATTCTGACTGAAGTCAAATCCTTCAAATTTTTCTTTATTCGTCATCTGAATTTCCCCTTTCATATGCTTAATCGATTTTTCGACCGTCTTAATTAATTTATCGAGCTGACTGCGTTTCTCCAGTAACTTTTTTTGATGTTGCTTCAACGCATCTTGTTTATCAAACGAAGAGCTGCTTATCATTTGTTTTATTTCCTTTAATGGCATGCCAAGTTCCCTGAAAAACAGGATTTGCTGCAACATCTCAAGATTATCATTCGAATAAAGGCGATAACCTGCCTCGGTTATTTCCTCTGGCGATAATAACCCGATTTCATCATAATAATGCAGTGTCCGCACACTAATGCCAACCAAATCGGCTAGCTCTTTCACTTTCATTGCCACTGCTTCTTACCTCCTTTCGATATCATTTACATTAAGGTATTACGCAACGTCAGAGTCAAATGGAAAAATGAAAATTTTCCGCCCAAATTTAAAAGACGATCCTTCCTAATGAAGAATCGCATGTTAGTAGAGTTCACTCTTTGTAAAAGCTTCGGATTAAAGCCAAATCTAATTTACTTGACCGCTGTTGATGTTCACTATGTATTAAATTTCCCATTACTCGTGAGTTTTACGCTTTTACTCGTGAGTTTCCGCCTTTTACTCGTGAGTTTTACACTTTTACTCGTAAGTTTCCGCCTTTTACTCGTGAATTAAACAATTTCCTTATAAAGCGTTTGCTCTGCTTGAAAGTTCGCTTCGATCTTAGCTATCTTTCTTCCTCCAATGATTGGGAATGCTTAATGAGAGCGGTAATTTTGTCTTCGTGTCGCCTTTAGCCGAGTTAATCTGTGCTTGTGTGATGAAGAAACTTCCGGTGAGGTCGGCACCGCTTAAATCAGCGTCCCTAAAGTCTGCACCGATAAGGTCCGTCACTCTCATGTCGGCTTCCCTGAGGTCGGATGCAATAAGCAAAGCTCCTCTTAAGTTCGCTCCCCTAAGGTCAGCACCTCTCAATTTTGCACCAATCAGGTCACTTCCCCTGCCTATTTTGTTCTGTTTTTTTGAATTTTTATTTTTCTTAAATGAAACCTTGGCACGTACCAGTTCACTTGTGCGCAGAAGTAAATCATTAACGATCGCTCTATGGGCTGGTACATTCAGGTCCATGATAGACTTTGGACTTTGCTTAGTGAGATATTCCGTGTCATCAAATGCGGCCTGCAATTCTCGGTGAAGGGGTTGCGCATCTTCTAAATTCAGTGCTTCATTTAAGTAGCAAAGCATTTCATGGAGTTGTTGCATAAAAACTTCGAACATTTCCTTTGCTGACGCTGGATTGTCCCTCCAATCTTTTCCATCATAGGTTAGTTGGGATACCTTTTGACCGGCACCGAAACATTCATATACCGTGCAGCCTTTATACCCTTTTGCTCTGAGATTTTCATGGATGCCGCAACGATAATCTGATTGCAGGTTTGAACATGGTGTACCTCCATCTTTATCAAATGCAAAATCAGCAGATTTTGCATAAGGCAAAGCTACACAGCACAAACCGAAACAATTCTCACAGTCTGCACGTAATTGATTAAGGATACCATCGTTATTCGTTAATTGATTAAACATTCTTACACTTCCTTCTATAAAACACTGGCTCTGCTTTTCTAAAATCAAAAGTTTCATACAGTATATTTTTTTGTTTTCACTTTACCAAAAAAACCAATTAATCTATATATTAACAAAATACATATAAACAAGAAATGATATTCCACTTGAAATGGCGGCTGAAATTAATCATTAGCGGGAAGCAAGTGATTTCCATAATCATGTTATAATTTATTCAAGATCACGGTACTCTAGGGGGTGTAGGCATGTATCCTTATGATGGCAGGAAAAAAGGGGAGACAATAAAAGAAATGCAGTATTGCAACTTTACGTTGGATACAAATGCAGAAGGAGAAATGGACGAAATGTCTTTTCGAATCGCAAGAGTTCTTCGGCCAACGTCCAAAGAGATCATCTTTTTATGTATTGGCTCAGATCGATCCATAGGAGATTCATTCGGGCCTTTAGTAGGGACGATGCTAAGAGAACACCAAGTCCCTTATCATGTCTTCGGAACACTCGCAGAACCTGTTCACGCCCTTAATTTGAAAAGTGTTTTGAAAGAAATAAAAAAGCAATTTAAAAATCCCTTTATTTTTGGTATCGATGCTTGCTTAGGTGGTTATCATCAAATCGGTTCTATTATTCTGACAAAAGGTCCTTTTAGCCCTGGTGAAGCGATGAATAAATCCTTACCTGAATTGGGTGATTATCACCTAAAAGCCGTCGTAAATTATTTAGATCCCCTTTTGCCCAAACAATCTCTAAATGATACAAGACTGGATACTGTCATGAACCTGGCGAAGATTACCACAAAAATCATTGTTAAAAGTCTAAAATAATAGGAAAACCCCAATAAAGCTTCAGCTTTTCGGGGTAAACGATGAAATGCATAGTCTTGAAGGACACTCCCATGATGTGCGTTTTAATCATGCATATTTTTGTAAGTTCCACTTTTTTCTTTCACAATAACCTATTTTTGAATTAACCCTACTATTCATTGATTTATCATCCTAAACCTGGGTCATTAAAGTAAATAACTTCTGAAAGAATCTTATTCCCCTGAATATTACAGAAAACATCCCTTGCTGCTTGTTCTGTTTCAAATTCATACATTACAATGCCTCTACTTTTATAGAGTGTGATGATCCACATTGAAAACCCTCCATTTTTAAAATATCGATTTGCACGATCTGCAAGAAAGAGTAACCTGCCGTTTTACTAAATGACTCCCAGGATTATCGCTGCTATTGTCATGACAGTGACAGTCCCTAATGCCCATTTTACGGCAAACCGCTGTAAATCCCCGAAGTCAGTGCCAACTAAACCTATTAGCAAATGTGCTGCAGCTACCAAAGGACTCAATACGTGTATCGGCTGTCCTATTAATGAGGCACGCCCTATTTCTGCCGCGCTAATTCCATAAGCATCAGCGGCTTGTGCGATAATGGGAAGTACGCCAAAATAGAATGCATTATTGGACATAAAGAAAGTAAATGGGGCACTGGCATACGCAACAATAACCGGTAAAAATGGTCCAAAAGATTCCGGGATTAAAGAGACCAACGTAATGGCCATTGCATCAATCATTTTCGTTCCAGACATGATGCCGGTAAAAATCCCTGCTGCAATGACAATTGAAACGACGGCCAATGCATTTTTCGAATGAACAGCGATTCTATCCTGCTGATCTTTCAAATCAGGATAATTGACCAATAACGCGACGGCGAAAGCAATCATGAATAAAATGGTCAAAGACATAAAATCAATGATTAATGATGCCATCAGCACAATCGTTAAAATGAAGTTGAACCAGACCAATTTCGGCCTGCGATAATCACGGGAAACCGTTGTTGCCGCTAACTCGGAATTGGCCTTCGAGTTCATTTCATTTGTGTGATTATGCTGGATCTCGACTACGCCCAATCTCTTTCGTTCCCCTTTTCCCAATATAAAAGCCACGACAAGAACCCAAATAAGGCCAAATCCCATGACAGGAATCATTGGCAAGAACAATTCCGAAGCGTCAAGGTTCAACGATGCCATCGCCATAGCGGAAGCTCCCCCCCACGGTGTCATATTCATTACACCCATGGATAGCATGGCTACAGTGGCTAATATTATTTTGTTCATGCCCAGGCGCTTATAAAGGGGCAAAAGCGCTGAGACAGTAATGATGTAAGTAGTTGTCCCGTCCCCATCTAATGCGACGGTCATTGAGAGAATAGCGGTACCTAAAACTATTTTTAAAGGATCTCCTTTTACTATTTTCAATATTTTAGAAATAAGAGGATCGAATAAACCGGAATCTATCATTATTCCAAAATATAAAATCGCAAACAAAATCATTATGGCTGTTGAAGCTATACCTTCAACACCATCCTGCATCATGGGTCCCAGCTCTGTAAAAAATCCTCCAATCACTCCAAATATGATTGGAACGAGCATAATGGCCACTAGTGCCGATAGTCGCTTCGACATAATTAAATACATGAATACTGCAATCATCGAAAATCCTAAAATGGATAACATCTTCAAGCTCCCTTCTGTTTATAGCCATCTTGTTTTGATAGCGCTTTCTTTAGAGACTATCATCCATTAAGCGTTATTCACATATAAAGAAAGTAATAATAGTTTTATTCATTTTTTTCACGCCTGAAAACGAAAAAAATCCCATTGATGAAAACGAATTTCATCAACTGGGATTTAAATGTGTTTTATTTTATATTTTCTTTCCGGCCTTCCAATGCTTCCATACAAAACCTCAACTTCCATTTCATCACAGGAAACTAAATACTCCAGGTATCTGCGCATGGTTGAATAACTAATTCCAACGAGCCGGCCTAGTTCATCAGCGTTTAAACTGCCATTGACGTTTTGAATCTTACTTCTGACCATTTTCAGGGTATGTTTGTCTATCCCCTTGGGAAGAGAATTTATTTGGACATCATTTGCTGTATTTGAATTACTTATGGTCCGAAAAAGAGTATCCACTTTATCTTGATTTACCAAGTCGCTATTATGCAACTGCCGTCTCGTCAGGTCGTATTGGTTGAGCGTCACAAGAAGCTTATCGATAATGATCGGTTTTATAAGGTATCCAAAAGCCCCTCCCCTAATCGCTTCACTGACTGTTTCGGTATCGTTCGCGGCGGTGATCAGAATTACATCAATCCCCCGGTATTCCTTCCTAATTTCCCGAAGAAGGTCAATTCCATTCATATCAGGTAAAAAGATATCCAATAAAATTAAGTCCGGTTGTGCGGCATGCAATATATTCAGTGCTTGCTTGCCTGTGCTAGCTGTAGCAATGACAGTAAATTGATCTAGTTGATTCGTAAATTGTTTATATATATTCACTGCATTCTCGTCATCTTCAACAATGACAACTGTAATCGGTCCTTCGGACATTCTCACGCCTCCTTCTCTGCTTTAATATCCTTCGGGAAGACGATTGTAAATCTTGCTCCGCCCAAATAACTACGATCAATATAAATTTCACCGCTTAAAAGACCAAGGGAGTTTTTTACAATGGCCAAACCGATCCCATGATTTTCCCCATTTTTAGTCGTATAACCATCTGTAAAAATAATATCCTCCATTGCATGAGGGATACCAGGACCGTTATCCTCGATATCAAATATAATTTCGTTTCCTAAATCCGTAAACGAAACTTTGACCTGTCCCTTATTTTTGTTCTTTTGCCGTGCTGCCTCCATCGCATTATCGATGACATTACCAATAACGGAAACCAAGTGATGGGAATCCTCAGGTTTTAATGAACTGTTTAAATTGCTTTCCTGCTCTATTTCTAAGATAACCTGCAATTCTTTTGAACGGTTTATCTTTCCAAGTAAACAGGCGGCGATTAAAGGGTCCTTTACCGATGACATAAGAAACGAAATGATATCTTGCCTCTCTCTCACTTCAGAGGAGATTATGTTCATTGCCCTATCATACTGTTTTAAACTAAGTAATCCATAAATGGTATTTAATTTATTTAAAAACTCATGATTTTGTGCCCGCATATTTTCTGAAAAGGCCTTGATTTCTGAAAATTCATCTGTTAATTGTTCAATTTCGGATACTGTTCTTATTGTTAAGACAATGCCCCTGACGTCATTATGATTTAAGATAGGGGATAAATCCAAAATGTATAGCTGTTGGCCTAAGAGTAACTTACGATTGAACTGTCCCTCCTTTGTGCTGATCACTATTTTGATGAGTTTTTCTAAATGTCCATTTACAATCCGCTTTCCCACCATAAGCTGATGATCATGAAACAATTCACGTGCTCTCTTATTCATGGAAGTAACCTGTTTTTCAATATTAATCGTAATGGTAGCATATCGGATGGCATCAAGTGTCGCTTCCCTTTCTTGAAAAAGAAAAGAAATTTCCTCAGGCTCTAAACCTAAAATAAGCTTTTTTAAGCGTCGCGCTATAAATATTGCCCACACGATTCCTACACTGATTGGGATAAGTGACAAATGAATAATCTTCATTTTATAATTGGATAGTTGATCTTGCACATTCTCTACCAAAAACCCTACAGATGAAACACCGATAACTTCCCCTTTATCATTCCAGATAGGCGCCTTAGCTTTAATCGCTGGTCCCGATATCCCATTTCCTTGATAAATAATTGCTTTGTGTTCATTGAGAACTGCATCATTACTAGTAGCCGTAGGCTTCCCGATATATTCTGGATTGGGATGGGAGTATCGTAGTCCTTTATCGTTCGCAATGGTTACATAATCGGCACCTGTTGTTTGACGAATCATTTCTGATGCGGGTTGAATCACCTTTGAGGGCTCTTCATCGTTAAATCCCTGGATGATCGTTGGATTTTGAGCCGCTAATTTGGCCACCGTCATTGCTTGCCTACCCATATGGTTTTCGACGATGTCTTCCAGCAGTGTAGAGAATAGAATGCTCACAAGTAAGGTACTGATAAAAACAACGAATATGATAAGTAATGTCATTTGAGTTAATAAGTTCACTCTAATTTTAAACATCTACATTTATGCCCTTAGCCTTTCCGTATTGATTGCTCATACTCGTATAGTAAATTAATGATTGAGACGGGCGGGAGAAACTTTTCCTTTACAAAGTTCACCTGGTTAATAGTTCTTCCCATTCTGCAAGTGAAAGTTTTTCGGTCATATGCTTATATGCATCAGGGACTTTTATCGAACACATAAGTTCGAGACTATTGCCATCGGGATCATTGAAATAGACGGAAGCGTTTCCTTGGTTCGGACGCACAAAAGGTTCAATCGTTGTCCTTTTACCAAAAGGGACGACTTCAATTTGCAAGGATTGAAGCCAAGTTAATGCATTTTTCATATTATCATAAGTTACCCGAAAGGCGATATGCCTTAGTGAAGGGTGGTATGGAGTTTGATATTCCTTTCCTTCCCATAAGCCGACCCAGCTTTTGTTTTCCTCGATCCAAAAGAAGGCAGTATCCTCATCCCTCCAAGCTAGTTTCAAGCCTATTTTCTTATAAAAATCCATAGAGATGGCCAGGTTCTTGACTGGCAAATGGGCTTCATATAAACCTTCTATCATATTACATTCTCCTTTCTCCTTTTAAGTAAACGAACTCTTTTGCCGGGAAAATATCTCGCGATTATTTACTCTTAAGTACTTTGCGACCGTCAAGCGGTCTATCCTCGGTTAGTTTACAGTGAAGGTCCTTTCTGTGACAGCCGCTACCTCCCCCTCTTTTCACAATTAGAAAAGTGGAATGTAGTCTATTATATAGAAGAAAATGGATTTAAAGGTTCCAACTATAATGGTAGAATGTTAGCTTTTGACCCGTATCCGCACTCATTTCCTCATTAATCGAAATCCGTTCAAAACCGTTTTTCACCAAAACCTTTTGGGAGGCGATATTGTCGCTTGTCGTTTTGGCATGTATTTGAGTCACATTCAATTCCGGCGCCAGCTTCACCAAAAGCTTTAAAGCTTCGTTCGCAATCCCTTTTTGCGTAAACGCTTCACCGATTCTATAACCGACATGAGCTGTACCATTAATCGGGTCGATATCCACAAGATTAATCCTGCCGACGATTATGCCTGAACCATCCTTAATCAAATAAAAAGAGGAGATGGAATCTTCCTGTTCTTTTAATAATTCCTTATGCCTGATTCCAAACGTTCCAAAGCTATAATAATCATCTCCCCGGCCTGGGACCGTTTGCTCGAAAAACCTTCTATTATTGCATTCAAATGCAAATAACGCTTGTGCATCCCGTTCATTAAGTCTGTCAATGTATATATCCATCATTCTTTCATCCTTTCAAAAAAACGCTAAGCATAAGCCTGATATATCATTCAAGAAAACCAAGGGCTTATCCTTCCTGATGAATATATTTAGAATAATTTTTCATTCAACAGTCTTTAGTAGCAATCAAGTGTTTTTGTTAAAGAATCTATTTTTAATCGTTCGATTTTACCAACATACCGTCTATATCGATAACACTGTCGCATACTGACAAAATTTGATACCCTCAATACCATATCATTCCAAGTGCGATTGGAATCATCATACCGACTAACTTCTATAAAAATCCAAGGATTGTTGAGAATAAATCTTTTTACACACGTTGTATTAAGTGTAAAAGCTTTTACAAAAAAACAAGGGGAATCATGTCATGAAGTCTACTGATAAAAATTTTATAAAGCGATTGCAACGCCAAGAAGAAGACGCATTGGAATTCATAGTGGATACCTATTTGCCACTAATCAAGGGGGTCACATATAAGGTTCTCTCTCCTCTTAAGAACGACGGTGTCATGGAAGAATGCATCAATGATATTTTTCTTTCAATATGGAACCATTCAAAAAAGTTCCATGGGGATACAACAGATTTCAGAAAATGGATTTGTGCGATCGCTAAGTTTAAAGCGATTGATTATTACCGAAAAGCCATGAAGAAAATGGAGCTTACATCAGGTTACACAGAAGTAGTTCCAGAAAAATCTGCAGAAGACGAACTAATTATTCTGGAAGACAGAAAAGAACTGCTTCAGTTAATTGACCTTTTAGAACCTGTAGATCGGGATATTTTTATCATGAAGTACTTTCTTGGTTTAAAAAATGAGGATATCTCGATAAAACTCGGGTTGACCAAAGCATCAATAGACAATCGAATTTATAGGGGAAAAAAGAAGCTAAGTCAAAAAGCTACGAATCTTAAGTTAGGAGGCAGTGTCGTATGAAGGATATTTATGAATTGTTAAATGATATAGACATAGACGAAACTGAATTTAAGGAAATGGAAGTCACCGAACTAGAAAAAGCTAAAGTCAAAAGGACCCTAAAAAAATCATTAAGCACAAAGAAAAAAATGAAACGCTGGCAAAAGAATGTTATGGCTGCTTCTATTATATTCGGGTTATCCACCGCAACCATTGGATTCTCGTTTACCGCTTCTGCTAAAAGCATTCCTTTGATAGGGGATATTTTCAGCTATTTTAGTAATGAAAACTCAGGTTTCTCCGATGATATCAAGAATGATGGAAAGGGTCTTTATAGTGATTATAAGGCCTACTCTAACGAAATTGGCTTTACCGAAGAAAGCAATGGCCTTACTTTCACGATAAATGACGCCATTTATGACGGAAAAACGGTAACCATCACTTATACTATTGAAAGCGAAGAAGATTTGGGTGACGGATCATTTCTTATTCCCAGCCCGAATATAAAAGAAATGAAAGCCCAAGGAGGATCGGATGGAATTTCAAAAGTAGCTGATAAAAAATATGTAGGCTTATTAACGGTTAGTAACTTAGAAGATCTTAAAGTAGATAAAGTAAATATAGACTGGGATATAAACAAGATTAGCATTACCGACATGGATAAAGAGATAAAAGGAAATTGGAACTTTGCTTTCTCTCTAAAAGCAACTGAAAGTAACGAGAGGTTCGTCAATAAAAGTGTGAATCAACATGGTGTAAAAGTATCCGTCGAAAAACTATCGATCTCGCCAATGTCCTTTGTGGTTGATTATCATCAAGAAGTGTCCGACTCAGTCAAAAACAAATGGGATGAAGCCTATGTGGAATTGACCATTAAAGATGACTTAGGGAATGTATACGATGGTCAAGAAAACGGAGGAAGCGGTATTGATTCTTATAATTTGAACTTCAGCAAAACATTTCAAAAAATCGATCCAGATGCTACGCAACTGATTGCGACACCACATGTAACATTACGTAATTTCACTTCAGAGAACCACGGAGAAGTAACCATAACGGAAGATGGTGAAGAAAAGGTGTCATCCTTCCCAACAAAACCAAGAAGTGCTCCAAAAGAGTTGGTATTGGATGATATCGTGATTGATTTGAAGAAATAGCAATTTTACCTACAAGAGGTATACTGAACCCTAGATCCCAGAGTGGAGAAAGGTTCATGTATACCTCTTTTTTGTGACTTCTTATTCAGTCCATGAATATGGATACATACATGAATTACTTGAAAAGTCAAAAATAAATTATTTTCTTCTGGTAAAAAATCAACGGATGATGTATCATAGTCATCAGATATTCATTATTCTCATTTGGTTAATCGGAATTAGGAGGAATATATATGATTGGTTATGTGTTTTTAAATCTTGCCATAATGCTCGTTCTTTTAGGCGTTTTATTTTACATGAATAAGAAGCATATTTCCTTTACAAAAAGGGTCTTTACTGGACTTGGTTTAGGGATTGTATTCGGACTTCTTTTGCAGTATTTCTATGAACCTCAGTCAGAAGCGATCGTTAAATCGGTCGATTGGTTTAACATTGTAGGTTCCGGCTATGTCAAGTTCCTGCAAATGATCGTCATGCCGCTTGTCTTCATTTCAATCTTATCGGCATTCACAAGATTGAAACTGACTAGCAATATTGGAAAGATCAGTGTCCTGATCATCGGAATCCTGCTTGGAACGACTGCGATTGCAGCAGCTGTCGGGATCACTTCGGCAACTGTATTCAATTTGGAAGCCGTTCAAATTGAGCAAGGGGAAGCGGAGTTAAGCCGCGGGGATCAAATATCGGAAACATACGGTACGATTCAGGATAAAACGATGCCGCAGCAAATCCTTGAGTTGATTCCGTCCAATCCGTTCCTTGATTTAACGGGAGCACGTCCGACATCAACCATTTCCGTTGTAATTTTTGCTGCATTTCTTGGGATTGCCTATTTAGGGGTCAAAAGGAAACAGCCTGAACATGCTGAATTTTTTGCTAAAATAGTAGATACATTGCACAGCATCATCATGCGCGTAGTAACCTTGATCCTGCGTTTAACACCATACGGGATCTTGGCGATCATGACGAAGACTGTAGCAACGAGTGATTTGGATGCCATCCTGAAATTGGGGAAATTCGTAGGTGCCTCTTATGTCGCCCTGATTGTCATGTTCCTCATCCATTTATTGTTGCTGACGCTTGCAGGATTGAATCCAATCGTGTATTTGAGAAAAGCTTTCCCGGTATTATCGTTTGCCTTCACTTCAAGAACAAGTGCAGGAGCTCTGCCATTGAACATCCAGACACAGAAACAACTAGGCGTATCCGAGGGTATTGCCAACTTTGCCGGATCCTTCGGCTTGTCGATCGGTCAAAATGGCTGTGCCGGAATCTATCCGGCCATGTTAGCGGTCATGATCGCTCCAACGGTTGGAATCAACCCACTAGATCCTTCCTTTATCGCCATGTTGATTGCCATCGTGGCCATTAGCTCTTTCGGGGTTGCGGGTGTAGGTGGAGGAGCAACATTCGCTGCCATCCTCGTATTATCTGCAATGAACTTGCCAATCGCCTTGGCCGGACTGTTGATTTCCGTCGAGCCATTGATCGATATGGGAAGAACGGCTGTAAATGTCAGCGGAAGCATGACTTCCGGTATTCTAACTAGTAAAATAACGGGCGACCTTGATAAAGAACAGTTCAGCGAAGAATCATCTTTGAAAATTGAAGCTGAAATGTAAAAGAAAAAAGCATCGGACTTCCTGTCATGGGAAGTTCGATGTTTTTTTACATAGGCTGTACATTCAATTCTGGCAAAATTCTTGGTGCAAAAAGTTATATGGGAATGATGATTGTAACCCAAGTTAAGATAAAATTCATTTTATATAAGTACATGCAAGATATTTTCTTGTTTCTTATATCTTCCCTTTATTTCTCCAACACCATTAATTGTAAGCGAATCAATGTTTTCAATGGGTTCATTCTCTAATATAAGGTGTATTTTATTTATCTTTCGAATTCCATCATCTACATGGGCAATAACCTGTTGTTGAATAAGAAAATCTTGATTGTTCATTCTTACTTTTATAAAGCTCTTATGTAAAAGTCTATCTTCTAATGGGATGATATTCATCGGGTCAAAGGATACAGCAGTTATTTCCCCTTCAATATATAGATGAATTCCTGCTTTTTTATTAAACTCTTCAAATGCTTTAATTCTCTTTTCTTTAGCAAAATTAATGACTTCCTCTGTTTCAGGACTTATTTCCACATCCGCCATTGAATATTCCATATAGTCACAGGACTGCTGTTTTAATAGGTCATATAATGTATCTCCTTTATCAAAAAAACTTTCCATCCAGCCTGGTGAAAGCTCCTCTAGTAACAAACACATAAACAAACCGGAACTATAACAACTTCTTCTAATACTGGAAGTAGATTCATATTTGTTTATTAGTTGTTGTGCATACTTTTTTAAAACTGAATGGTAATCAAGCGGGCTTTTTTCCGAGTAAGCCCTCAATTCGACATACCACGCAGGTCCCTCAATGGTTTCAATCAATTTTTCATATGTTTGGTACTCTTCAATCTTACCTGCTCTTTTTTCCCTTAGGCAAATGAAAGCATTAAGGTATTGTTTCTTCTTTATTAGGTTATTTTCCAACAACGCACGATAAAGGTTTGTTCGTTCCTGATTTCGTAATTCCACATTTTCTTTTGACAAAGGATATGTGATTCCCATCATTTCATCGGGAAACCGTTTTTCCTCCTTTATATATTGATAGCCGTGAAATAATTCATGAACGAGCAATGAATATAAATCTTCATATTCCTCATAGCAATCCATATTAACAATTGCAGTGGGATATTCTTCATACATAATGATTGTGTCAGCAGTAAACTGGACATCCCACTTTAAAATATGATATGTACATGGTGGATTGTTACTGAATTTAGGATGATTGAATAGATAAACATTGCTCTTATCATATAATGCATATGCAACAAGTTCAAAACCCGGCCAATAATTTTCCAACTTTGCTTTAACCAAGTCTTCAGCAATTCGATCAAGATGATGAGGCATTCTTTTCCTCCCCTCCACTGTTTCAATTCGATTAAAAACATAATACCATACAATAATTTAACATGAATATCCAATTTTTAACAGAAAAACAAAAGCCACAGTAACATATCAGCTCATTGGAGCGAATATTCTTACGGTGGCTTTTTTACATGTGGTCACTTTTTAATTTGCCTTGCTGCGTAATGATTGGCCTGAAAACCCGATAGCGCATGGAACGTATACTGGACGGCTGCATATACCCCACATGCAAGGAGTATTCCTGCAAGTACATCCAATACAGCATGCTGCTTTGTAAATAGTGTGGAGAGGATGATCAGTGTTCCGAATGCAGTGACACTGGCATACTCCCATTTGTGCTCTTCTTTCCGCTTATGGGCGACGATCATCATGATGAATGTGGTCAGTACATGAATGCTGGGAAGACAGTTGACTGGTTGATCATGACTATAGATGAATCGCATTAACTGGGCAAAGATATCGTTACCCACCACTTCTGGACGCGGAACTGTCGTTTGCCAAAGGCAATATACAAGAAAACATAGAAGTTTCCCTGATATCAAACTGCCTAATCCTACGAAATAGTGCTTTCGGTCAACATAACAATAGTAAATCAGCAATCCATAAATATACGGATACCAAAGTAAATAAGGAACGGCAAATTCCTTAATAAAGGGAATCTCCCCATCTATTATAGTCGTAACATCGACAGCATGACCTGGAGATTGATTGATGATTGAATAGATGGAACTAGTAATCACCAATAGTAATAAATAATATAACGGGTGAAAGGATAGTATGGAATTGTTTTTCATAGCTCGCTCCGACTTTCAATATATTGGTTTTTTTCCAAAGATTATTATACACCATTTTTCACTAGATTAACTCTTTAATTGTTAAAGTTAATGATTCCCATGAACTAGTAAAATGGATATCTCTTACTTTTCATCAGACTAAGAATACATAACGAAAGCCATGGCATATACCACGGCTTGAATTGAAACTATATGCGAGAAGGCAAAAGTGATATTTCCGCCTTCTCTAGATTTTGTTATGGCGTTTTTTCCATACAAACGTTAAGGAAATGAAGATGTAGATGCAAAGTGTAATGATCGTAACGATTATGGATGTCGTGAAAATGATTCCGATCAGGATCGTTATTAAAGCGATGATCGCAGCCCAAGTCGTATACGGGAACCATTTTACCGAATAGGCACTTGTTTTTCCGGACTGTTGTTTACGTGATTTCAAATGGGCGAAAGCAATGATCAACCAGATGAATAATACGGTATATCCCAGCGAACCCATTAGGAAATCGAAGGTCTTGCTTCCAACAAATAAGGAAATCAGTACACCGCCATATAAAGCGGATGTACACATTAAAATTGCGGGAACAGGTACTTTCTTCTTGGATAAACGGGAAAAGATTTTCGGGATGCGACCATCCACGGCTTGAGTATACAGAACACGCGATGAACCATACAACCCGGAGTTCATCGATGAAATGATCGCTAATAGAACAACGGCGTTCATAATATGGTCGGCTCCTGGAATCCCGATCATTTGAAAGACCATTACAAACGGACTTTCCTTCACCCCGTTTACTTCGTTCCAAGGAATTAAGCTAACGATGATGAAAAAAGGGATGATATAGAAAGAAATGATCCTGACCAATGTACTGCGAACGGCTTTTGGAACCACTTTTTCAGGATTTTTCGTTTCAGCTAATGTGACCCCGATGATTTCCGTACCGCCATATGAATAGATTACCACCAGCATCGCCGTGATCAAACCTGTCGATCCATTCGGAAAGAAACCGCCATGCTCGGTCAAGTTAGAAAAACCGACGGCTGCATGATCACCAAAAGTAACGAGCAGCAACAATAATCCAGCCATGATGAACACAATGATGACCGTAATTTTAATTAAAGCAAGCCAGTACTCCGTTTCAGCAAAGACCTTTACCGACAGCAAGTTAACCGCAGTAACTAAAACCGAAACAGCTAATGCCAGGATCCAGATTGGATATCCGGGCAGCCAATATTGAATGAAAATCGCCGCAACCACTGATTCGGCCGCGATATTCAATACCCACATTTTCCAATAAATCCAATCCAGGAAATAGGCAGGATACTTTCCTAAGATCGATTGGACCAAATCCCTGAATGTTCGTGCACCGCTATTGCGGACCGCCATTTCAGCTAAACCTTGCATGATGAATAATAGGATGATGCCTCCTATCAAGTACGCAATGATTACGGAAGGGCCTGCCATATCAATGGCTGAACTACTTCCTTTAAATAAACCTGCCCCGATGGCACCGCCTAATGCCATCATCGTAATATGCCTTGAAGTCATTGTCCTCTGTAAATTCCGTTTGTCTGTTTCCATATCCTTACCTCCCAAAAATCAAAAAAAGCATATCGTCTCTTCCTTCATAATCAAATGAAGAAAGAGACGATATGCCTTAAGCTTACCGCGGTACCACTCTTATTGGCTCTTTTTTAGAACCCTGCTTTAAAAACCTTGTAACGAAGGTCAATCGTTAAAACAAAAGAATGGAATCATTCCTATCTTTCGCTTCACCACTCCCAGGCAAGTTCAAAGTATCATTGGACTGCGTTGCACCAACCCGCAGCTCTCTTCACCGAATAATGAGCTTTTACTACTCCTGTTCATTGCGTTTCGAAAATTATATCTGAATATTTTTAATAATATCCCATACTATACGGACTCAAAGCAAATTTGTCAATAACTTTCTTAGGATAATATTTTCCAAGCAACAAATCATGGGAAATCTTGTTGAGCCAATATAACGAAAATTGTAAAATACTATATATCATTTCTACCTTAGTAATTATTTTCTTCCGTTTAATTCTGCCACCCCAATGTGCCTCACTGGATGGAAAGGCAAAACCGTGACCTTCCACTCTATCCTCAGTTGCCCCTTTGTTTAACCATATATTTACTGTTATAGTATTTATATGAAGAAAATGAACCGAACGAATAACTTACTATCTGTTTGGAGGACATGATGAAAAAAACGTTAATGATTATGATTTTTTTATTATCTGTTTTGGTTGGGTGTAGTAACGGTGATAAATACATGAAACTTTCTGGGGAGAGCGATCATTGGACAGGAGAGTATGTTGCAACCGCTACCGAAGATTCGGAAAATGGAACCTATACTTTTAAATATAAAAATGTTGATAGGGATGTATTTTTCAAGACTTTGGAGATTTCAATTAATGATGGTGAAACTAAGCAGAATGAAACAAACATTGAAGGACCAACCATTGAAATTCCAACTGCATGTAGCGGCTGTTCAGTAACTAATGAAAGTTTCCCTATACATATTACAATTAATTGGGATGGTAATGAAGAAAGCTTTACTTTAGAGCAAAGTAAATAAAGAGGAGGGCGCATTCGCCCCTCTAGGCCAATTAATTTCCTTTGTTTACAAGCGCAGCTAACATCTGAAATAAGTAGCCAACGTATAGGCAATGACGAAAAGGCTTCCCGCAATAACAACTAATGACACCGTTCTAATTAGCACAAATTTCTCTGGGTCACAAATTCATCCAGCCCTTCCGTTTTATAATAACCGAACACTAACTCCCGTTTACCTAATCAAATCAATAGATTCATAAAAGCCCAGACTCCCCTAAACGTTTAAAACTCCATCCCTAACCATGAAGCGGCCACCATCAGAACCCCAACGGCAATCACTATAACCGGTCCTACAACAATTAATCCAAATAGCAATGAAACTACTGCGTCCAGGAAGATTCGAAATGGTCCTGCTTTTCCCTTTTGCTGCTGCGTTAATAAGTCTTCAAGATGACCGACTTTTTGCTTCAATTCCTGCAACTCTTGAATCACTTTTGTGTCTTGATCCATTAAATACCACCCTCTACAATTAGCAATAAGTGTTAATTCTATCATTTTAATCCATTTTTAAAAAGTGAGATTTAACCTTGAAACTAAATCTATTTTAAAACTATTTTTTCAAATTCTGTCATCAGTGATACAATAACAAGGTCTGAATTCAACCAATCCATAGAACACGTGAGGTATCATATTTTTCATGAAAGCAATACGTTTATTAAAGAGTTTTAACTTTTTATATTTTGGACTGCTTGCCATTTTCATTCCGTTCCTACCAGTCTATCTGGCTGATCAAGGTTTGCGTCCAGCCCAAATCGGATTCATCGTCGGTACAGGCGGTTTTGTCACCCTCATCACCCAGCCTTTATGGGGAATGATCAGCGACAAAACAAGGACTATACGAAAAGTCCTGTTGTTACTCATCTTTTTCTCGAGCGTAATCGGTTATTTCCTCTATGATTCAAGCAGTTATCTTCAGCTTATCCTGTTTGCCATGCTGCTATATTTCTTTTTGATGCCGATCGATCCCCTGACGGAAAGCCTCAATTTTACAATGGCAGAGAAATCCGGGATCAGCTACGGCTCCATCCGGACATATGGTGCATTGGGTTATGCGGTCATATCGTTGATCACCGGCTATGTTATGTCATATTTCGGAGCGAACAGCCTTGCGTTCCTTTTTGCAGGCATAGGTTTGATCAGTTTCATTGTCAGCTGGATGATGCCTGATGCACCCGTTTCAGGGAAACCTGTCACCTTAAGCAGTCTTAAGCATTTTTTCAGCAATAAAGAGACGCTTCTCTTTCTGTTATTGGTCTTTATCTGTGCCGTTCCAGCAAGGATGAACGATACCTTCCTTGGAGTGTATATCCGGGAACTTGGAGGAAGTGCCAAGCTTGTAGGCTTGACCTGGTTCTTAGCTGCGGGAAGTGAAATCGTTGTATTCGCCCTAAGCTTCTGGTGGCTGCGCAAAGGCAAGGAAATCATCATCATTTCGTTTGCAGCAGCGTTTTTCTTTATCCGTTATTTCGTCTCTGCGTGGATTACCGATCCTCAGCTATTAGCTTATGTGCAAGTCATGCAGCTATTGACTTTCCCGATTTTCTACTCGGCGGCCATCCAATATCTGTATCGGATTGTTCCGGTGGAATGGCGTGCAACAGGCCAGACCGTACTGGCGCTGCTATTCTTCGGGGTTTCGGGAATCATTGCTTCTTATATAGGCGGGGCCATATATGGAGCATATGGCGGGAAGGCCCTTTACTTGTTCATTTCCTCCATCTCCTTTATAGGAATGGTATTCGCTTTGGTTCTTTATCGGATATACGGAAAGAGGCTCGATACCGCAGAGGAAGCTGTATAATCTAAAAAACGGTATAAAAAAGAGCATGTTTTGATTAAAACATGCTCTTTTTGCATTCTGTTAGCGAAATAAAGGGGCAACCGTCAACATTAGCACGGAGAAGCAAACCAAGATTGTCGTTGTCCTGTTTGAGAGTTTTACTTGTTTGCCATTTTTATAGAACCCTGAAAATTGAAGCCGGTTTTTATAGAGTACATAAAGTAATGGAAAAATTGCCATACCAACAATCCATCCGCCCGTGGTATTCTCTACGGTTATTCCAAAAATCGCATAGATTGAATTAATGATGAACCCCATTATCATTCCAATAACGAAAATAATGGTGACGATACGCAGTAATTCTAAAAGGACCCTGAACACCATTCACCCGCTTTCTGCTTTTCAGCTGGTTATTTCCCACTGGCAACGGAATAATTACCTAAATATAATGAACTTCCGTATTTTGGTAAATAGACACTCTTTACTCTTCTTCTTGAACGAGCGAATGCTTAAATGCGTAAATCACTGCTTGCGTGCGGTCCTGCACGGCAAGCTTACTTAATATATTGCTGACATGCACTTTGGCTGTTTTCAGGGCTATGTATAGTTCATCGGCAATTTCCTGATTCGTTTTCCCTTGTGTCATCAGCAGCAAAATTTCCATTTCACGGTTTGTCAATTGATCATGAAGCTGGGTGATTTTCGGGCGACGCAGCTTTTCCATCATTTTTCCCGTCACTTCAGGTTCAAGTACGCTTTGCCCCTGGAAAGTGGAACGGACGGCTCTCGCAATCTCGCTGGCCTTTGATGTTTTCAACATATAGCTCGTCGCTCCCGCTTCCAATGCCGGGTACACTTTTTCATCATCCAGGAAGCTTGTCACAATGATGATTTTTGCTTCTGGCCATTTTTCAATAATTCGTTTCGTCGCTTCTATGCCATCCATTTCCGGCATCACCAAATCCATCAAAATGATATCCGGACGCAATTCCATTGCCAGTTCGACAGCTTTCAAGCCATTGTCCGCTTCCCCGATCACTTCGATATCCGACTGTGCGGATAAATAAGCCGATACCCCTATCCTTACCATTTCATGGTCATCAACAAATAATACTTTAATCATCATGATCACCTCCAGCATTTAATAATGGGATTTTCACTTCAAGTTTCGTTCCTTTATTCGGAACGCTTACAATTTGCATCGTCCCGCCTAATTCAACAGCCCGTTCATGCATGTTTTGCAGACCATATGATCCCGTTTTCGACTCCTCGACGTTAAAACCGATGCCGTCATCCGTTATTCGTAGAATGATCATCCCATCACGAACGATCAATAGCACTTCAAGTGAATTCGCTTTTGCATGTCTCAGTGTATTGGAAATCGATTCTTGTAAAATCCGAAACAGATGGTCCTCAATCCCCTTATCCAGAGTGACAGGCTCCATCTTCCAATTTATATCCATCGTCACTTTTTGGGCCAATTCCAAAAGAAGCTCCTTCATTCCTTCATGTAAAGATTTTCCCTTTAATGCAACAGGCCTCAAGTGAAGCAATAGCGCCCTCATCTCAAGTTGGGATTGATGGATCATTTCTTCCACTACCTTGAATTGTTTCATTTCCGTTTTTTCCATATCGGATTGTGATTCGGTGATGGCCGACATGAACATCGAAGCTGCAAACAATTGCTGGCTCACCGAATCATGCAGCTCACGCGCCAAACGGTTTCGTTCCTGGGAAACGATTTCCTGGATCTGTTTCTCCTGATCAATGGCCTTTTCATTCGCCATTTTTTGCGATAGTTTTGTCTGCTCATTGATTTGCTTATGGATCAGTTGCATCCGTTCCGCCATTTTAGCCATCTCTTGGACTGGATACGTTTCCTGTTGCCAAGGTAAGCGGCCCTGTTCAAGTAAATGCAGTCCTTCATCCACCCTTTCGAGCTGCCTCTTCCAAAACATTCCCGAAACGACCCCATAAATCAGCCCTGCCGTCATGACCAGGCTTGGCAGGAATATGACGAAGGGTAATCCCATGACCACTTTCTCCCACAATAAACTCCAGTCGGATAAAGGAAAGATGAAGAAAACCGCCGCCGGCAAGGCAAGGGAAAGAACGAAAGCAACACCAAGGGCAGTCAATATCTGCCGTGTCAGTATGCTCATATCCGCTTCACCTCTAAATCGCCAACTAAGATTGAAGTGATGATATGAACCTTGTGATCCGTTTCATTGAACCCTTCCGTTTGGTAGGAATAAATTTGATTAAAGACCCTGGATTCAAGCTTATTTTCAAAAATCCGCGCTCTGCCTGCGATGACAGAATGATGGACCCTGATTTCGATGCCATACGGTACAAGCACAGTGATATTGCCAATGATATTCCTGATGGAAATGACAGCGTCGCCTTTCGGTAGAATCGTTTTGCTTAAATCGATAACCGTATCACCGACCCCGCCCTGAACATTCACGGAATTCCATTCATATACATGTTCGGCCGTTTGTTGATGACCGAATAACTTATTTTTAAATAGATAATCGGTTTTCAGCAGTGGCTCCTTATTGATCCGTTCTTCGTCCGAATCATCATTGGTTATAATGGGACTGACCCAATCAGGATTCTTTTTGGACTGATAATATAAAAGCAATAGATAAATGAGGATCGCCATTAGGAAAAATCTAAAGACGAACATATTCAAGACGGTGATGATAAGGGAAATCAGCCCTATAAAAAATAGGATTTTCCCGATTGTCCGTTTTGTGAATTTCCTGCCTAAATAGATGCATCCTATTGAAAAAGCGATGGAAAAAAGGAGACCTCCACCCGTAAATGAAATCTCTAAAAAAAGCAGGACGACTCCGATGAGAAGTATCCATCCCATATAGTCCGTCTTCATCTTGTTCAACATCGGTTCGCCTCCCCTGTATATGATCATGATATTCTTAAAAGGCACAGAAACCCGTGCCTTTTAAGAATACCATGAAATTATCTCGTTCCGACAGCCTGTTTTCCCCCGCCCTCCATTCCAAAAGGCCAGGGGATGACAGCGATGCCTTACAAAACCTTTACGCTTCTTTCTGTTCCAATTCTTTTTCAAGCTGGACAATCCTGGCATCGATCGTATGCCGATTATAATCTGTATGGACCTGGTGCTCGATGCGATCGATATAATGCTCCATTTCTTCAAACATCGCTACCGGTTTGGCTTCGGAACTGCCTCCGTCCAAAACCCGGTTGATCCGGTTGTTTGCCCGGGCAATATTTTCCCTGCCCATCAGTTCCAACCGCTTTAGATGCATATCCTTCAGCTTATGTTTCATTTCTTCATATTTCCGCTCAAGTTCAGCCAACTGAACCTCTGCACTTTTATGCGCCTCTTTCAAACTTTGCGCCCGCTCTTCATAGTGCAGGCTTTCCTTGACAGCAAATTCCATTAAATCGGTTTCTCCCGACTGCTTGGCAATCTCAGCCTGATGCTTACGTTTTTCAGCTAGATTTTGCGCTTGATTATATTCACGCGTAAACTCTTCTTTCAAAAGATATTGACGTTCAAGCAGCTTACCTACCTTTTCTGTCTCCTGCTCACATTGACGCAAATATTGATTTAACATCCCAATTGGATTTTTTTGCTCCTTTTTATCCAACAAGTCGTGAAAATCAGCTGAAATCGTTTGTTTCATTCTTGAAAATAAATTACCCATTCCAATTACATCCCTTCTATTAGTTCTTATTCAACTCTTTCCACTCTCTTTCAAAATTTGAGAATGGGTCATTTTCTTTAGATGATGCACTTTCATCATTTTCATTCCATTTTTTATAAACCAGGTAAAGAACATAAGCTGCCACCAGTCCCAATATTGCCGGGATATGGGAAATAGAAACGATCAGCACGATAATGGAGACTGATCCCCACGCAATCTTCGCCCCTGTCGATTCGGACTTCATGAACTGCTTGAATCCAAAGTATAGGATCGCCAAGCAAATCGCCAGGCTGATCAATGGACCCACGTTCGCCAGTAACAGGAAAAGCGCGATCAGCCCTACAATAAATAAACCAAATTTCTTCATTGTTTTCGTCCTCCTTTCTATGTTTATATCTTATCTACTTTTACAAGTTCGTATAATGAGCCTTAGCTATATTTTCTAGTAAGACTTAAGGCGTAGACGCCGTAAGTCCGATGCTAGTGAGGGTGTTTTATTAGTGTTTGAGCAGTTTACCCGTGAATTCCGATGCTTTACTCGTGAGTTTTGAAATAAAAAAATCTTCCGATTGTATATAATCGGAAGATTTGTGAGCTGCCATTCTCATTACACATATAAGCCTTCGACGTAAACTGAAGTGATGGTTTGAGAAATTTCTTCGACTGAACTTTGATGTTCGTTTCGGACGATTTCCCACAGATACATTTCATTTGTGAAAAACCATCCTCTTGCCACAAGCTCATGGTTTAGTTCAGCTCTTGCCAGCCCATTTTGCTGTGCATAGGCGACGTCCTTTGAAATTCGCTGAATGAACTTCATGCGGATCGCTTTCCATTTATCTGAAATAATGGTTGATATCCCAATGGCCTGTTCGAAAACTTGCATCATATTGCGTTCAGCTTCTGCCATTTTCAAAAAAGCATTAGCTTGTCTGTTGATGATATGTTTTGCTTCATCTTTTGATTTTGGAAAGAAAGAAGTCTCGGCAATTTCATAGAATTGCTCCATTACATTCTCCATTAATACAATTAACAGATCCTCTTTCCCTTTAAAATGAACATAGGCCGTTCCGTAGCCGATGTTTGCCCTTTTGATCATTTGGGAAATAAGCGCAGCTTGATAACCTTCTTCAAGAAATATTTCCTTTGCAGCTTCCAACAACTTTTGTCGTGTCATGATCGAGCGTAAATGCCGTTTATCCCCTACTTTGCCATTCTCCATGCTTATTCCTCCCCTTATCTTCTAGGATAAAGGATTTCCATAAAATAAAAAACATTTGTTGGAATGTTCGATCCAATGTTTATAATTTTCTGAATTAACTTATTGACACCATGTCATATTCTTTGGTACGATTCTCCTAGAAAATTATTTAAAAAATTAATATAGGAGGATGATTATGGTTTCTGAATATACATTGGATCACGCCAAACAAATGGATGAGAATGATACGCTTAAAGGTTTTCGAGAAGAGTTTTATTTAAAGCAGGATTCCATCTATATGGATGGAAACTCATTGGGGCTTCTTTCGAAAAGGGCTGAACGCACTCTTCTGGAGTCTTTGGAAGATTGGAAAGAGCATGGGATTGATGGGTGGACGCAAGGGAATCACCCATGGTTTTTCATGGCTGAGAAATTGGGCGCGAAGATGTCCCAATTGGTCGGAGCTTCTGCCGAGGAAGTTATTGTAACCGGCTCCACTACTGTAAATCTGCATCAGCTTGTGGCCACTTTTTATAAGCCTGAAGGAATGCGCACAAAAATTTTGGCTGATGAATTAACCTTTCCGACTGATATTTATGCTCTTCAAAGTCAGCTGCGTACACATGGATACGATCCGGAAACCGATCTCATCCGCGTGAAAAGCCGGGATGGCAGATTTCTTGAAGAGGATGACATCATCGAAGCAATGACCGATGACATCGCTTTGATCATCTTGCCAACGGTCCTGTATCGCAGCGGTCAAATACTGGATATGAAACGATTGACTGATGAAGCTCATAAAAGAGGAATTGTAATCGGATTTGACGGATGCCATTCCATCGGTGCCATCCCGCATTCATTCAGCGAATGGGATGTGGATTTTGCGTATTGGTGCAATTATAAACATTTAAATGGCGGCCCTGGCGGTGTTGGCGGTTTATATGTAAATCGAAAACATTTTGGAACGATGCCTGGATTGGCTGGATGGTTCGGCTCCAAAAAAGATAAACAATTCGATATGGAACATACCTTAACACCAGCTGAATCAGCAGGTGCGTATCAAATTGGCACTCCGCATGTATTAAGTTGTGCACCTTTGATTGGGTCTTTGGACATTTTTATAGAAGCTGGAATTGAGAATATTCGCGAAAAATCCCTGAAAATCAATCAATATTTAATGGATTTAGTCGAATTCGAATTGAAAGACATGGGATTTTTCATTGGAACTCCTAGAGAAGACATCCGCCGCGGAGGTCATGTAAGCCTCGAGCATAAAGAAGCTGCACGGATATGCAAGGCATTGAAAGAGAACGGTGTCATTCCAGATTTCCGAGCACCTAACATCATTCGTCTCGCCCCGGTTGCACTATATACTTCCTACGCAGAAGTTTGGGAAGTTGTACAAATACTCAAGAAGATCATGTCAGAAAAACAATATGAAAAATACAAGAATGAGCGTGAAGTGGTGGCATAACCTGGAATTCCGCCAGATGGGGTTCACCCCTCGAATGGTTAGTTAATTAGGGCAGGATAAAATCTTATTTGATAAAAAGGAGATGAACTATGGAGAAAAACAATACTCAATTGAACTTTAAAGATGAGCCAGAAAAAGGATTAAAACGTGAGCTGAAAACAAGTCAGCTTTCCATGATCGCGATGGGCTGTGCCATCGGGACGGGGCTATTCCTTGGCAGCGGACTTGCGATTCAAGCGGCAGGACCAAGTGTATTGCTCAGTTATGCTCTTGGGGCGTTCATTGTCTTACTGTTGATGGGCTGTTTAGCCGAAATGACGGTTGCCCACCCTACTTCCGGATCTTTTGGGGCCATTGCGGAAAAGTACATGACTCCTATGGCAGGCTACCTTGTCCGCTATTCTTATTGGATTGGCAATGTTTTGGCAGTTGGGGTTGAAGTAAGTGCAGTCAGCGTATATATGAATTATTGGTTTCCGACCGTGCCGGGAATCGTATGGATTTTGTTGTTTGCAGGTGTCCTGATTTATGTAAATGCTACCAGCGTGAATACATTCGCGACATTTGAGTATTGGTTCTCCTTTATTAAAATAAGTGCCATTGTTGGTTTTATCCTTCTTGGAGCCTATGTACTTTTCGGTTCATCCGAACAGCCGCATATAGGACCGGAAAACTTCGTGAATGAAGGCGGTTTTTTCCCATTCGGTTTGAAGGGGATGTGGATAGCCGTATTCATTTCTTTATTCAGCTTTCTTGGAACTGAATTGATAGCGGTTACATCTGGGGAAGCAAAAGATCCGGATGCAGCTGTCCCAAAAGCATTAAAAGCGACCGTGTTCCGTTTATCCACTTTCTATGTGCTGACAATCGGCATCATGCTGATGATCGTTCCTTGGAAAACGGCTGGGATCGAGGTAAGTCCATTCGTAAAAGTGATGGAAATCTTGAACATTCCAGGTGCATCCGGGATCATGAACTTTATTATTTTAACGGCTGCCATATCTGCCATGAATGCTCAGCTCTATGCTTCAACACGGATGATGTTTTCATTGGCACGCGGAAAACATGCACCCACCTTTTTAGGAAAGTTAAACAAAAGGGGTGTTCCTACAAAAGCACTTGCTGTCTCTTCAACGGGGATTTTCATCGCTGCAGGCGTTCATGCGTTACTTCCCGGTTCATCCTATGCATTCATGATGGGGATTTCCATGTTCGGTGCTATGTTCACATGGCTCATGATCTTCATTTCCCATTTGTTCTTCAGGGTGAAATGGGATAAAACAGGCGGACGCAAGTTACCGGTAAGGATGATCGGTTTCCCCTATTTAACGATACTAGGAGCCGTTCTTCTATTCAGTTTGATGATTACGTCATGGTTTACGGATTTCAAAATCATGCTTCAATTCGGGATTCCTTGGTTACTATTTTTAGCTGTTACTTATTTTGTTTCGAAAAGAAGAAATATTAACCATAATGTAATGGAAGAATCTCTGGAAAAAAAGATAGAATAGAATGACGGAATAAATAGTTTTTTGCGAAAAGTGAGGAGATTGCGGAATGAAGAATATGGATAACAATGAACAAACGATAACGGGTCTAGAGAAAGAAATTCAAACCGACTTTCAAAAATCGATGTCCTACGGAGATTACCTCCACCTTGATAAGATTTTAACCAGTCAGCATAGATGTTCCGATCATCATGATGAAATGCTATTTATCATTATCCATCAAGCAAGTGAGCTATGGATGAAGCTCATTTTACATGAGTTGACAGCAGCAACTGAGTCCATCCGCCAAAACAAGTTGGAACCTTCGTTTAAAATGCTGTCTCGCGTTTCGAGGATCCAGCAGCAATTGATCCAGTCATGGAATGTCCTTTCAACTTTAACGCCGGCTGAATACATGGAGTTCAGGGATAAACTGGGACAATCTTCCGGATTCCAATCTTATCAGAATCGTTTGATTGAATTTGCATTAGGAAACAAAAATGTCCATACGCTCTCAGTCTATCAGCACCAAACGGATTTATACGAGCAAATGCAGCAGGCCCTTCATGAGCCAAGTATTTATGACGCGGCGATCAAAGCTCTTGTGGCGCGCGGATTACCTATTGATCAAGAAGCCATCAGCAGGGATTGGTCACAAAGATATGAACCAAATGCCAGTGTAGAAGAAGCATGGCTGACAGTTTACCGCGATGTTGAGCAATATTGGGACTTATATGAGCTGGGCGAAAAGTTAGTGGACATTGGCCACCAACAGCAATTATGGCGTTTTAATCATATGACCACAGTGGAAAGGATTATTGGTAATAAGCAAGGTACTGGCGGATCATCAGGTGTAACGTATTTAAAAAGGGCACTGGATCAACACTTTTTCCCAGAACTATGGAGTCTAAGAACGAAGCTTTAAGATATTCAAGAAATAGCCAGTAGAGACGGAGGTAAAATGTATGGGGACATGGATTGATATTTCACAACGTCTGGATGATAACGTTGCAGTCTGGCCTGGAGATACACCTTTCTCTTATAAAGTCAATTGGAGTAAAGAAGAAAGCGGATCTGTCAATGTAGGTCAAATCAATATGAGTATCCATACCGGTACCCATATTGATGCACCTTTTCATTTTGATGATGATGGAAAAAGAGTGATTGATTTGGATCTCGATTTATATATGGGAAATGCCCGGGTTATCCATTTACCAAACAAGACAAGCATCGGAGTTGATGAATTTTCCAATATAGATCTACAAGGCGTTACCCGTCTGTTAATTCGCACGGATGCATGGAAGGATCGAAGTGTGTTTCCACAAACCATTCCTCATATCCAGCCAGAATTAGCGGCATATCTTACAGAACACGGCGTCCGTCTTATTGGACTTGATTTACCTTCAGTAGATCCACTGGATAGTAAAGAGCTGTCCGCCCACCATGAACTTGCCGATCATGGCATTCACATTTTGGAAGGACTTGTATTAGACGGCATCGTACCGGGTAATTATGAGTTGGCAGCCCTCCCTCTTCCTTTAGTTGAAGCAGATGGAAGTCCGGTACGTGCTGTGTTGAAAAAGTTGCCCTAACGAAATTTTTTCAAAAAAACGAGCCAGATCAAAAACTGATTTGGCTTGTTTTTTTGTTGAAACATTAACTATCAAATTTATCTCCCTAATCCAAGTGCATATATGTTATAATTTTCAGAATTCATCATTAAGATTGGAGGTCCGAATATGGAAAACTTTTACGTGTTCATCATCATGTGCATCCTTCTCATCATCTTACCTGGTCCAGATACAGCAATAGCCACAAGGAACACCGTTACCGTGGGGACTTCGGGAGGTTTTAAAACGATGTTCGGCACGTGCTGTGCCCTGCTTATTCATACATCAGCTGCCGTGTTCGGACTTTCAGCAATCATTGTGAAATCCGCTTTATTATTTTCCATCTTCAAATATGTCGGTGCCGTTTACTTGGTATACCTAGGCTTCAAGACCCTATGGGGATTAAGGAATAAGCAAGTGGCCGCAGCGGCGGAAACGTCAGTCAAAAGTAAGTATGAAAACCAGTCATGCTTTAAGCAAGGATTCCTTACCAATCTGCTGAACCCTAAAGTGGCCGTCTTCTTTTTAACGTTTCTGCCACAGTTCGTGAATCCGGGAAATGATACGTTTTTACCGTTCCTGATCATGGGCATGACGTATACCGTTTTAACTGCGTTGTGGTTTGTATTTTATATCTATCTGCTGAACCAGATCAGTGCTTTTATGAAAAAGCCTAGAACCCAGGCGATATTCGAGGGGATAACCGGGACGGTCTTGATTGGTTTCGGGATAAAGCTAGCTTTGGAAAAAGCTCATAATTAATTTGAAATGCACCCTGATTGTTAAAAAACACCTAACAATTGGAGGTGCAGTTTTTATGTAGTATATAGGGGTTTTGGTACAGCTATAGTGATTTAAATACGTTATAATAAAAAACCATAATTTGGATTTTTATACAAGGAGAAAATATTTTTCATCCCCTCCTTTATTATTGGTCATAAATATCCCGATAACGTTCTTATAGTTTCAGCACCATTAACGCTTATTATCGATTTTGTATAGGACTGGGGATGAGCCCTATAATACCAAACTCATACCCCACCCAAACTTTTATATTTGTGCTCATTAGAGTTCAAGATCACTCAACATACCCATTCACGAAAAATCCAATCGTTTCGAGTTCTTCCTCAGTTAAATCCCGCTTTAATTCTTTAGCCAATTCCTGCTCCATTAAAGCTCGGTCTCCCCGATATTCGACCACCGCTCTGGCACATTCTTTCATTAGCTTAAGCTCCGCCTCCATCTCCAGTCTCGTGCGAGGCTGATCATGATGGGAGAGTATATATGTTTCGGCATCATAGGCTTCAATTTTCTTAAGAAGCAGCAAAGCCTGATCAGCCGTATAATTCCATTTTTCAGCATAAAGATTGGCATAAAGGCAGTCTCCCAGAAATAAGGTCTTTTCCTCCTGTACATAAATGATGCAGGAATCTTTGGCATGGTCGCCGCCAACATGTTCGATGACACAGGTTACATTGCCAAGATCGATCGTCATCGTTTTTTCAAAGATGATATCGGGCAGGGGAAGGGAAATCTCTCTATTCGTCCCATGTTCCAATTTGATTGCATCGGCACAAAAGGCAATCTCCGTCCCTTCTTCGACCCGTTGATCAAGTTCCTGATCTTCCCATGAAAGCTGCTGCATATCTTTAATGTTCGTGTATGTGTTTTCCTGACAAATCACCGGTATCCCGATATTCTCCAGTCCGAATACATGGTCCCAGTGCGAATGGGTAAGAACGAGGAAATTCCCGCTTATATCATTCCGAATCAATTCGTCCTTAAAGAGCTGTGCATGCCTGACAGAGTTACCGGCATCGATGATGAGCGTTTTCTTGTTTCCCGTCACGGCGGCAAGAACCGGGCGATCCGTTTCCTGAACTGGCGGCAGGTAGACAATATGTTTCGATAGGTGCTGTAATGTTTGCATGTTTCTGTCTCCTTTGTTCAAGTATAGCAAATTACACATGTATTCATAAGGTAATCTCCGCAAAAGGCTAAAAAGACAACAATCACTGAGATTGCTGTCTTTTTAGTCATGTTTCAAATGAACCTATTCCAATATACCGTAATTTTCGAGAGGGCATTTAAAAAGGTGGCTTTAAAAAAAGACTCTTCCCTTATTCGATCTTCAGGCGGTTGTATATATTTTTTATTGTCCGCAATGAGTGTACTATTTGTGATTTTTGAATCGATGGCACCTATCAACTGCGCTGCAAATCTTTCACTATCGATGACCACCATCGATTCTGTATTTAAAAAGGCAGATCGAGAATCCAAATTGTAGGAACCCACTGCACTTAATCGTTGATCATAGACAACCGATTTACCATGCAACGAATAAGGCTTTGAATATTCATAAAGCCTTGCCCCTGTCTCAACGACGCTATCCCTAAGAGCCAAGTAACCGGAAAAAGCGATCATATTCGGGGTTGATGCCGCCGAGTTGGTAAGTATGGTCCAATCAGCCTTTGAATCCAATTGCTTCGGTACATATTCCTTCAAGGCATCCGCAGGGACAATATAGGGGCTTTGGATGTATACCGATTGATTGGCGTTCGCGGCAATATCCAATAAAGATCTCCACACAATAGGGTATTTGTTGAACCGTTCGAGTGGATTATGTATGAAGGACACTTTTTTAGTAGGTGTTGTAGCCTTATTCCAATCGACGACTGGGTTCACGAAATCGGTTTCAGTGCGCAAAGCTTTGCTGTATTTTTTCGCTAATGCCTCTCTTTCACGTTTTCCTTTTTCCGTTTGCCTTTTCGACAGGTCGGAAAATACATCGCTCGTATACGGATGGGTCCATAATTCATTCAAATAGTCCTTCATTTCAACGATTACACTATCTTTCTCCTCTTTAGCATTGAAAATGAGTACATCCCTGTCATAGACAAAATTCCTCGGCGGCTTGCTTGCTAGGTACTTATCGGCAATATTTCTCCCTCCGATGATGCCTAACTTTCCATCTACAGTGATGATCTTGTCATGAAGGCGATTATGCCAGGTCCACGGCTTAAATGGCTTAAAGGTTTCGTAATATCTTAATTCAATGTTTTCATGCGAAGCCAATGCATAACGGGCACTGCTTAATTGACCTCTGAGTCCATGAGATATTCCATCCAGAAGGATTCGGACTTTGACACCTCGGTCAGCCGCATCGATCAAGGCTCCAAGAAAAAGCTCGGTTGATTCACCTTTTCCAAAAGCATAGTAGGCGATATCGATTGAATGCTGGGCTTCCTGGATCATTCGCATTCTGGCGAGTCCCGACTCATAACCGTCTTCGAAAAGCAGGACACGATCCACGGTGGCTTCCTTCTCTCCCATATATTCACTTACCTGTTTAATCGGCCTATTTTCTTCTTTTTCTGCTTTTGGGAAAAGAACAACCGCCGTCACGACTACATAAAGGAAATATAATAGAAGAACAAGCAAAAATCCTTTAATTGCCGTTTTTACAGTCATTGAGCACTCCCCCCATTAAGCGATATTTTATTACTATTCGTAATATGCAAAGACTCTATTCAACATCTGCAGTCTTGATACATCCGAATAGGTAGCGGGCGGTGCCATTTGCCAATCTGCTTGATCCCGAGAGGAACTCGGAGGATTTATTTTCCTTTTAAATGTGACAAAGTGGTGAACATGAAAGCAGTTGCATAATATGATATAGAAGGAGGGATTTCATGCTTAAACAACCTGATAGAATTAGTATCTTCAATTATTGTTTTACATTAGGGGTATCAGAGGTTTTCTTTTTATCCAGCTTTTATCTTTCCATTCTTGACGTTTCATTATTTGCGGTCGCTTTACCATTTTCCGCTGTATTTCTAATGTTCTCCTTGTACCTATTCCTTCGAACGCACAAAGCCGCAAAGACCTTACCCAACCAAGATGAACGAAGAAGGGAAATTCATGCATTCTATCATCAATCTTTCGGGATTTTCACGATCATTTTTTTCACTTTACTTTTTGTTGCTTTAGCCTTCATTCCCTTGCTGGATAACGGAGGGCATTTCTATCTTCTATATTGTTTACCGATGGCCTTGCTTTGCATGATTCCTTCGATTATTTCTTATAAAGGAATAAAATTATTCAAACTGGAAAACGGCAGGAATTTAACGAAAATCTAATTGATTTACTAAATGCTTCGTTAATTCAAGATTCCAACCAGTTCTTTTAGTTGAATGTATAGGTAAAATGAGGATATAATAATAAATATAAAAAAAAGACACTGGTTAAACCAGCGTCTCAATGAACAGCAAACTGCATAAAGAGCAGCGGCTTTCTGTGGTAAGTCAGTTGCTACTCGATCATGAAAGTAACCCTTTTCCTACATACATCTGGCCGGATGGTATGGAGGGGGTTACTTTTTTAATGTAACCGCGATTACTGCGACGATTAAAGAGGCGAATGAAATCATTAGCATCAGTCCGTCCATAATAGAAATCACCAGCGACACCCCCTTTCTGAAAAGGAGTGACCGCTGCCCACTATACCAAATTGCTGTCCATTTACTATTATATCTGTATTTACTTGTTATTTATAGCCAAAAGTGGATGTATTTAGTCTTCTTATTATATCCATGCTTTACAAAAAAAAATCCCAATTAAAGTGAGAACATTCTTTGCATGTATATCCCTTTATTGTTCCACTACACGGCCATCTTTATAAATGTGGAACCACCCAATCGTTCCTGTGCCGCCTTCGTCCATCCAATCTTTATTAGCTGCTTTATAGTTGTAATATGATTTTCCTTTGCCATCTTTCACCAATCTGCCATCTCCGCTGAATACGATGTTGTTACCCAGCTTCTTCTTCCCTATCGCGATCGCGTCTTTCTCCGTGAACTGTCTTCTTTCCACCTTATTTTCATCTAAAGCAGCCCATGTCAGCGGTCCGACGATACCATCCGAAGCTAAGTTATGGTCCACTTGAAACTCCCTTACCACATTTTGTGTTTGGGTACCGAAAATCCCATCAACGCCTACATGATATTTAACATCTTTAAGGCTTTGCTGTAAATCTCTTACATAACTCGAACGTGAGCCTTTCTTAAGGGTCGGGCGTGTTTCCGCCTTCGTTTCGATTTTCTGGGTTTGACTGCCCTTTGATGCTGCGTGGGTAATTGAAGTACCCGTTCCTAAAGGGGCCAACATCAAGGCAACTGTTGGAATCATGACCAATAATTTTTTCTTCAACACATATAACCTCCATTCATATGATCACTCCTGCAGGTTTCTGACACTTTCCTTGGAGCCCATTCATTATAACGCAAGGAGTTATTTTATTGGTGTTTTATTACTTAAATTATAAAAAATGGTAAATATTATCCACAGGAAGTATATCGCCGAAAAGGAATCCCATTATTGACAATGCACCGTCCTCATACAGGCTTTATTTATATATATTGACAGTAATCATGATCTGATCGAACACTTATCCTGATGTTGGTCCTATGTTTATGTTATACCCTTTCAGTCAACTTTGATTTCATTTCTACGTTCCATATACCATTTGTAAAAAGAATCAGCCATCTCGAAAGATACATGGTCAATACCAGCATGATGCACCGGTTTAGCCCGATTGATTGTCCCAATGGAGGCAAGGCCGAGCATTTTTTGAATGATATTTCGGGTTACGTTCACTTCAATGATCTTATCTCGTTTTGACACGAATAAAGATGTGTTGAAACTCCCTGTTTTGAATTGAATGAAGTCATTATTTAAAATGCAGAAGGTATTGAAGAAATCTAATAACCTTAAAACAACAATAATAATTAACAGGATAGCAGATAGAATCCACCAAGCTTCCTCCACTTCCAGAACAGTTGGCTTGAAATAAAATAAGAAAATTGTTGCTATGATCCACAGCCAGCTTGGCCACAGTATGCGCACCCAAAAGGATTTTATCGGAAGGGGAGTCATCTTATGTGATATTTCATAAAATGGCAAAATTTCCGAGACTATTTCATATGCCCGTTTAACAGGTAGATAGGGATAGAGTGAGTTAATTTCAAGTGTATCTTCGTCCGTACTCAAACCACCTGCACTTGTCAGTTTCACTTCTGCAAGTCCGAGCAACCGTTTCATGAAGGACTGTTTAATTTCAATTGCCTGCACTTTTTCTTTGGCTATAGAAAAGGCAGTTTCATCGATTAGACCTTTCGTAATGTAAATTCGATCATGGTCGGAGGAAATTTGATAATTGCCATATTTTAAAAATGTCCTCACTATTCCGAAAGTGATAGAAGCAATGACGAAAACAATGATGATGATCGTCATCATCCACCAAGAGCTTATTAGCTTTTCAAAAATTCCCTCTGCTTTATTTTCCACATGAAAGATTTCATTGATTTTGAAATATAAAGAACTAAAAAAAGGAATAAGAACCAGAAAACTAAGAGATGTAAAGGAAGCTTTTATAATATCCTTTTTTGCCGGCTTATAATGATTGGTCCGATTTGAGATTTCTTTTTTAACTCCCTCTTCAACAGAAAGAATATCTTTATATTCGCTAGCATGAATGGTCGCCAATTCTTCCTGGACAGTACTTTTCATACGCGATTCCATTCGATCTGCTTCCTTTTGGGAAATGACTTCGAATCTAACAGCAGCATCTTCACCTGCTATTCCTGTTTCAAAATTGACGGAAGTCACTTTAAAAATCCGATGGAATAAAGACGTATGACGGTTGACGTTTTGAATTTTAGAAAAAGGAATGGTTCGTTCGGATTTTCTGAAAATTCCTTTGTATAGATGAAAGGAACGATAATCAAGTTCGTAACTATGGGTGAACCATTTTAAAATAATTGAAATAAGTGTTAATCCGAAAGCTATCAAAAAAACAACCCTGCCATATGTGATGAAGCTGGATTCAGAACCAGCTTTGATCACAAAGAAATAAATGACAAAGAAAATGGAATTCCTGACTAATTTACAGAAATTAAATAGCATAAGAAGTGGATTGTATCGTTTTGCTGTCATCATTGCCCCACTTCCTTAATTTTTGCATATTGAGCAATCTGATTCCTTAACTTGATAGCAACCTCTTTTGGTAGAGCTGGTATCGAGTGAGAGGAACCCATCGTTTCAATTGAAACTGAACAGAGTCCATACTTTCTAAGTAACGGTCCTTGTTTGGTTGCAACCGATTGAATTTTTGTCATTGGGACAAGTTCATGCACTTCATTCAGTACACCTGATTTCAATTGTAAAAACTCTTCATCTACATCAAAGCGCCAGTTTTTATAAATTAGAAAAGGGCTGATCAATGACCAGACTGCACCTAGCACAGAGATAGCTGTAATCCCAATCAGAATCCAACCTATCCACTCTTTCCAAGAAAAACGATAATCTAGGTATAGTAAGACTCCCAGAATGATGAATGCGATTAGATTCGTAATCGTTTCACTTAACATCCACACTTTTATCGCATCCTTGGATAATCTTTTTTGAGGTAAGCTCATTATAGAATTAATAAAATCACCGCCTGAATTTTTAAATCAATGTGCCTTATAAACTTATATTCATTTAACCTATTCGGCCAAAAAGATTTCTTCTAGTGATGGTTCTTTTACATTTACACGCAAGACATCAACCTTACACTGATTGAAAGCTCTGATCATATCAGCAATCTTTTTCTCATCATCAATATTGATAGTCATGTAAGGATCTTTCATTTCCAGTCCTGTACCTACTGACTCCAGCCACTGATGTAATTTCACTTGTTCTGATTTCGGCACCGAAGAATGCTTAAGCCTGACCGTTATCGTCGACCTATATATTTTCCTGAGTTCTTCCATTGTGCCAATATTAACAATCTGACCTTCTTTCATAATCGCTATTCTGGTGCATATTTTCTCTACTTCATAAAGATTGTGGGATGTCATGAAAATAGTCGCCCCTCTCTTTTGCAGATCCTTGATCAGCTTGTGGATATGGATTGCGGATTCCGCATCCATACCGGAAGTTGGTTCATCAAGAAAGATTAGCTCAGGTTCATGGATGATTGCTTGTGCAATTCCAAGCTTCTTTTTCATACCGAATGAAAATTTAGCGGCTTTTTTATGAGCATGAGATTCAAGACCAACTAACTGCAGGACTTCCATACACCGTTCTTTTGCTGCTGGATTTCCTGAAAGAGCCGATAAAAATTTCAAATGCTCCACTGCCGTTAACGAGCCATATAATGTGGAGTAATCAGGCATTACCCCAATCCTCTTCTTTACTTGATCATTTGAACCTTTTACACCTAGAAGCGAGTAGGTTCCAGAGTTGGGTTGAATAATGCCGGTTAACATATTGATGAAGGTTGATTTACCAGCTCCGTTACGGCCTAGAAAACCAAAGATTTCTCCTTTTTCCACGATAAGATCAATTCCTTTTACGATCGGTACCGCTCCATACGATTTCTTTAACTGAGTTGTTTCTATGGCGTTCATCAGCATTCCCTCCTTTTGAAAATCAGATTGGCGATAACGAGCATGATACCTGCAAATAAAACAATCACCAAAAAGGTATAGTCTTCCCTAATCAAATAATAATAGGGGTTTATGAATTTCATCCAACTCACCCATACATTAGACGTAAAAGAAACCCAAAATCCAATAATAGGAAAAGCTAACCCAACCATGATTCCAAGGAACATGGTAAATCCAGGCTTAGGAATGAGAACGGAAAGTAAGATTGTTAAGCCTATTTGGTAGGTTAATAAACTCATTATCTGAGAAAAGATAAACACATCAATCTTCTGCGAAAAGATGCTAATAAGCAAGAAGGAGGTCGTTAGGCAAATAAGCCAAAATAGCCAAATACCTAAAAACTTCCCCAGTATAATGGAGGTTCTTGACGTTCTTGTCACTAAAAATCGTATAGTGCGTTCGTGTGTTTCCCTGTTTAGGCTATCGTGTGAAAGGCCCATTACAAATAATTGACCAAATAATACGATAAGGGTCAAAAGACCAACAGTGTGAATATTTTCAGCTTCCTTCGCTGTAAGTTCCATCCCAGATTCTAATACATTAGAAAACTTGGCTGAATAATAGGAGGTAACCAATAACATCATTACGATAATAACTGATTTAATTCCTTTAAATAGATTGATAAATTCCCTTTTTCCAATAATATACATACTAAGTCTCTTCCTTCCTTTTCATCACTTAAGGACTATTATAGGTGTTCTTTCTTAACCTACCAGAAACTCCACCTTAATTTTTCCTTAATTATTAAATAATTGGTAAACGAATGATATGATAATTTATATAACATAATAGAATGGGAGTATCCATATGCAAGAGACACAAATATTAATTGTAGATGATGAAAAAGCAATATTACATATGTTAACAACGATTCTAAAAAGAGAAGAATTCAACTATATAGATACAGCATATACGGCTGCGGATGCTTTGACCTTATGTCAAACAAAACGATATAACTTAATCCTTTTGGATGTTATGCTCCCGGATCGCAGTGGTTTTGAGATTTGTCCGCTCATTAGAGAAACGACCGATGCCCCCATTTTCTTTCTTACGGCACGTTCAACAGATTTGGATAAACTTTCTGGATTTGCATTAGGCGCAGACGATTATATTACCAAACCTTTTAATCCACTAGAAGTTGTTGCAAGGGTAAAAGCACATTTACGGCGTCATTCAGGAAAGATTTCACACACTTCGCAAACGTTTTACCAATACGGACAAATCCAAGTAAACACTCTATCTGGAGAAGTGACCGTGAATGACAGGAAAGTAGAATTGCCTGCGCAGGTTTACCTGCTACTGCTATTCTTCTGTAAATATCCAAATCAGCTTTTTAGTAAAAGCCAGCTTTATGAAAAAGTGTGGGGCGAAGAATTTTTAGGTGAGGATAATACCGTTATGGTCCATATAAGTAAACTTCGGGAAAAGATTGAGGATAATCCAAGTAAACCACGTCATCTTATTACTGTAAGAGGACTTGGCTATAAATTCATTTCTGATGGTAGTAAACATGAACATTCATAAACGCTTTATTGTACAGTTTTTTATCCAATTAATTCTTGTTTTCATCATATTTTTCTTTATTCTATTGTCCATTTGGGCGGTCATTGGCTTTTCCATCATGAATGACGAGGTTACACAAGACTTATCAAAGGCAGATAGCACTTTCTTTTCTGATAAGATTTCGATACAAGGTAAAAAAGTGACATTCGATGACGAATTAAAACAGCTGGCAAAGAATCAGAATGGCTGGCTTCTAGTCCTGACAACAAAAGGCGATGTCATTGGAGCTTATAATATTCCGGAAAATGTACCTTCACATTTTAATGAGAGCGAACTTGCCGCTTTAATGCTACAAAATAGTTCTGACCCTGTGGATTACTTCCATTGGAAATTAGATGAAACGTATCCGCAGCCCCAATTGCTTATATTCGGTAGAAAAAGTTCTGAGACTCGTCTGTTAAACGAGGTTAAGACAAGTGTCGATTGGAAAAATCATCATCTTAATCTTTCCGCTGCTACTCTTAAGCAAATAGATGAGGATGAGGGCTGGGTTCAATTAATCAATTCGAGCGGCAAGGTATTGGATGGATATGGAAGTGGAAAGGAAGGGATCTCATACACGAATCAGGATCTTCAAACCTTATCAGAGAGTGCACACGATTCAGTTGATGCTTTCTTTGATGCAGAGACAGAACAGACAATAATTGTGGGCATAAACCATTCAGGTTCGACCTCTCTAGAAGAAAACTTGTTCAAAAAGATCAGTAAAAGTATTTTAATCATTTTTATAGTGTTATTTCTTCTATTGTTAACGGGTACTTTCTGGTATGCACGTAAATTCGGGGTTCCTTTGATTACGATGATGAAATGGATTCAAAATCTTGGAAGTGGTTTATATGAACAGCCACTCGATCTTCATCAACGCCCTATCTTGTTAAATAAAAAAGGAAAGTTAAAAAGGAAATATCGGTTATATAAGGATCTGATTACAACACTTTTACAGTTAACCGAGACCCTACATCAAAACGAAACCCAACGAAGGAAAATGACTCAAACCAGGGATGAATGGATAAGCGGTCTTTCGCATGATTTAAAAACGCCTCTTGCTTCCATATCAGGTTATGCTCAAATGCTTGAATCTGAAAATTACTCGTGGACAGAAAGAGAGACAAGAGAATTCGCCTTAATCATTGCCGAAAAGTCAGAATATATGATGGAATTACTTGAAGACCTAACATTAACGTACCGTTTAAGGAATCATGCTCTGCCCATTGTGAAAGAAGAAGTGGATATCATTGAATTCATACGCAGAACCATGATCCATTTCATAAATGATCCGGCTAACAACCATATGAAATTCGTCTTCCAGCCGAAAAACGAAACAGCAATAGCATCCATCGATACCAAATGGTTTCAACGGATTATTGATAACCTAATTGCGAATGCTATCCATTATAATCCTGCTGGCACTACGATCACAGTATCTATTTCACCTATTGAGCAGCACCTTCTGATTATTACGATTGAAGATGACGGCATAGGTATGGATAATGAAACTCTAGATAGGCTCTTCCAGCGCTATTACCGTGGTACCAATACAAGTGATTCCGGGCGTGGAACTGGTCTTGGGCTGGCCATAACGAAACAATTGGTTCACCTTCATGGAGGATCCATCAATGTAAAAAGTTCACCGCAAAAAGGTACAACCGTTCGAATCATTCTCCCAGCCTAACTAGATGAAAAATAAATAGCAGAAATTCATAAGTGTACATTTGAATCAGAGTTAAAGTTCAATCAGATTGGATAACGTCAGGATTCCGAAATGTTGGCGTACCCCAAATACTTTAGAATTACATATGTGGAAGAAACACTTGAATAAAAACAAAATCATCCCCTAAAGGGGATGATTTTGTTTTTATTGATTTTCTGGCTGTTGATTCTGCCCTTGCATCCCTGATCCCATTCCCATCAAGTTAGTGGCAAGCGGCACCATATTCTTCATTTTCCCGCCATTTCCACTCAACATTTGATAAGTGGCAATACCTACTCCGACCGAAGCGACCACTGGTAAAATTTTATCCATGTTTGCTCTCATTTACATCACCTTATATTATATATTTTTGTTCATTTCCTGAACTCTTATATCTTGTTCAAAAAAACCCTAAAAATTCAATTAGTTTGTTACCAAAACAATTAGTAATAAAAACATGTTATAAAGGGAATTTTATTTCAGAAGGGATATATGCAAGTAATCTTCGAATGGAAGTTTATTTTCATGTCGCTAAAAATCCAAATCGCTTATCATCAAGTTGTTTATTAAATAGTATAGCCATTCAATGATTGTAAATGATTTCAAGATTATTGAGGTGAATATTCATGCCAGTATTAGATGTGGACGGTACTAGTTTGTATTATTCTGTTAGAGGAAAAGGGGTTCCCATTGTTTTTATTCATCCCCCTGTACTGACTAGTGTGAATTTTGAATACCAAATGGAGGAATTATCCGAAGAATTCAAAGTTATAACTTTTGATATTAGGGGTCATGGAAGAAGTCAGTATTCAAGACAGCCAGTAACTTATCCCCTGATTATAGAAGATATCAAACAGCTGCTGGATCATTTGAAAATTAAAAAAGCAATCATATGCGGATACTCGACCGGCGGCTCTATCGTATTGGAATATTTGCTGAGTTGTGCCAATAGGGCTCTAGGTGGCATTGTAATAGGCGGAATGTCTGAAGTGAGGGATACACCTTTAAAGCAAAAGATTTCTTTAGGCATATCACTTGCCAATAAAGACGCAGTTCCAATTCTTGCGCTTTCCATCTCATGGAGCAATTCAAATACCATAAAGCTGTTCAACAAAATGTTTAATGAAGCCCTAAAAGGAGATGCCCGAAATATCGAGCAGTATTACCATTATAGTTTGCATTATAACTGTACCCATCAGCTTGAGAAAATCAATCTTCCAACTTTACTGATCTATGGCAAACAAGATAAACCATTGTATCGCTATGCTAATTTATTGCATGAAAAGTTGCCATGTACGGAATTAAAGTTCATTGATCATGTAAAGCATCAGATCCCTACAAAAGCGGCTAATGATTTAAATGAAAGCATTAAGCATTTTATCCATACACAAACTGTTTGATTCTATCGACTGATAAATTTATTGGAGTGAAAAAATTGGGAAGAGATAAAAGTAAACTGATTCATTTAATATTACTATTGCTAGTTACTGCAGTTTTTATTTGGTCAGTTATTAAGCCTGAAGGATACTTGATATGGACAATGGAAGTACTTCCTGCCGTTGTATTTCTGATTTTTGTAATGGCTGTATATAATAAATTCCGCCTCACTACATTATCCTATTTCATTATTGCCGTTCTTTCCATTACCATGTTCATCGGTGCCCATTATACGTACTCAAAAGTTCCTCTATTTGATTGGCTAAAAGATCATTACGATCTAAACCGAAACCACTATGATCGGTTTGGACATTTCCTAAAAGGTTTATTTGCGATTGTGATTAGAGAAATAGTAATACGTAAAACCCCTCTAACAAAAGGACCGTGGTTATTTGCTGTCACATTAAGTTTTGCGCTTGCGATTGGAGCACTATATGAAATCATCGAATGGATAGGTCCCCTCATTTCAAAAGGCGGAAAAGCTTCAAAGGACTTTTTAGGAATACAGGGTGATATTTGGGATGCACAATGGGATATGGCGTTAACATTAATCGGCTCTATCCTTGTATTGTTCACCTTGTCCAAACTTCATGACAAGCTGTTACGAAAAGTGAAAAATTGAATTAAAAAATAGTGACCTATATAGGTCACTATTTTTTAATTAAGATTTGATTGTTAATATGATGTTCCATATGTTCTAGATAATCTTTTATTAGCCACTCCAATGATTTTAGTTGATTATTCCCTATATCACAAAGATTAGATAATCTATCATTTGGTGTATTCGTTATTATATGAATGATTTGCTTATTTAAAGCACAAAAAAGGTTAACGATCTCATCCAATGGTCGCTCTTGGTAATTCTGAGCTAATACCCATTGGTCTTGATTGTATGTTTGTATAACATATGGCTGTTCTTCGTACTGAATCTTGATAAACCTGCCCATATTGTTCAATGCAGAATCACATAGATGTCCTAAAATCTCTTTTGGGGACCATTTGTGTGGCATTGGTCGATGATTTAATTCTTTTTCTGTCATCCGGTTGAACTCTTCAGGTATAAAACCTATCCAATGATTGATTCCATCTATTACATTTTTCAATTTGCACTCCCCCTAAGTTGTACCTAAAGGATTTTTATTCGGCAACCAACCGGAAAATACCTCCTTCTTCAACTAACTGCATTGTTTGTTGAATATGGAAAACAACAGCATTAAATAACAGCCCCAAAAGAAAAAACCGAAATCAAAAATGGATTTCGGTTCAGACTTCAGGCAAACTTGAAGAAAAGTCAGTTTGCCTGAAGTTTTAAAAAAGTGCCAGTTGATTTCAGAAAACCAATAAGGGTTTCCTAAAACAATAAAAAAACCATATAAATCGAGTTTGCTTACAGTTTTTTCTTTAAAAGCGTTCCAGTTGATTTCAGAAATCCGCTCCCTTTCCGCCGACTGCCTGCCGAGCCTCCTCGACGCAAGCGTCTGTGGTGTCTCGGCTAGCCAGTTACTCGGCAGGAGTGTCGCATATTTCTTCAATCCATTAAGGGTTTCCTAAAACAATAAAAAACCATATAAATCGAGTTTGCTTACAGTTTTTTCTTTAAAAGCGTTCCAGTTGATTTCAGAAATCCGCTCCCTTTCCGCCGACTGCCTGCCG
>NZ_JBIWEU010000003.1:156239-192978 GCF_044762675.1 Peribacillus sp. NPDC096448
CGAGCCTCATCAAAGCAAGCGCCTGTGGGGTCTCGGCTAGCCAGTTTTTCGGCAGGAGTGTCGCATATTTCTTCAATCCATTAAGGATTACAGTAAAAAAACATAAAGACTTGTCTTAAACATGGTTTGGAATGAGTCCAGCCTACAGTTTCTTCTTAACAAACGTTCCAGCTGATTTCAGAAATCCGCTCCCTTTCCGCCGACTGCCTGCCGAGCCTCATCGACGCAAGCCTCTGTGGTGTCTCGGCTAGCCAGTTTTTCGGCAGGAGTGTCGCATATTTCTTCAATCCATTAAGGATTACAGTAAAAAAACATAAAGGATATCCAAGTTCACTTTAAAAATCTTGGTTCGGGGTGAGAGAAATCCGAAACTCCTTTCGAATAATTGATGGAACCGCCAGACTGTAGACGAATTGGAAAAGAGCCAGTTTCCTTACAATACTTCTTAAAACACAACTCCAGTTAATTGGAACGGAAGGTGCGAGACTCCTGCGGGAAAAGCGTGTCCATGGGAGACTCCACACGCAAAGACCCCTGAGGGCGGAACTGTCCGCGGAAAGCGAGTGCCCGACGTTTCAATCAACGTTCAAATTTTGACCAATCATGATTGTACTTGCTTACTGCCCTTTTTTTCATTGATGGCTTTTTGATCGATTTTTGTATAGATGCGTTCCACTTCAATTTTGTCATGCAACAGAAGTTCACGGTTTTCTTTTAGCAGTTCAGTATAAGATTTCCTTCTCCTAGACATTTTTTAATTCACCTCTCAAGTAATTGAATTCCTTCTGTAAAACTACGATCGGAAGCTCGTATAGTTGTTTATTATATTTTTTAAAAATCCCGAATTTCAGAAGTTCTTGTATAAGTTCCTCTTTTTTTGCTTCTCCCTTTGCACTTAATTGGGTAATCATCAAGGACCCTCCTTAACAAAAATACAGACTTTTGGTATTTGGGGCTGCCTAGCATCCGATCCCACATGAAGAATCTCCACTTCTTCCTATTGCTTCCCCATATAAGGGCATGCTCTGCAAAGTCTTCGCATTTCCTCCATTGTTCGTATGTACTGCTTTCATGGTGTACTTTCAATACTCGATCATATACATCAAATCCAAATCGCTTCATTTTATCGGAAAGGATATCTATCGCGGCGCAGGGTTTCGAATGGGTCGGGTCGCCGGCACCAAAGAATGCGACTTTCACTCCAGCAAAGTCCACTTGGTCAATTTCTTCATAAAACTCGTTTGCTTCATACGGTAAATCTTCAAGATTCCATGTATATAAACCAATAAAGGCCAAATCAAAATCCTTTAAAGCATCAACTTCAACAGTATCCAATCTTTCCATATATACTTCACAGCCGACAGCCTTCATTCTATTCTTTATGTTTATAGCCATTTTCTCGGTATTACCGGATAAACTGACATAACCAATGAATACCTTCATCCATATCACCTTCCTAATTGAGAATTAATTTCATTATACATCCCACTATAAATGAAAATGATTCTCATTGTCAATTATTTACCTTCGCTAAATATATGCAGGATGAACATAAGGAACGGATAATCTTCGCCTTCCCTGTATCTGTAATGCTGCTGGAACGTTCAAATTCATTCTTCCAAAAAAAGAGCCCGTTTACTAATTAAGAGTAAACGCGCTCTTGGCTAATCTATTATCCTAAATCTTTAACCTTTGAATTAATAAAATTTTACAATTTCTTCGAAAGGTAGGAACGTTTTTTCTTCTTGTTGTTCATTCGGCTCACCAAATGGCATTTGAGCTATCAACGACCACTTCCCTGGAAGATCCCAATTCTTCTTCACTTCATCATCAATTATCGGATTATAATGCTGTAAAGATGCACCTATGCCTTCCGCTGATAAAGTCACCCATATTGCATACTGCAGCATAGCACTTCCTTGATGGGACCAATATGGAAACTGTTCTTTATAGGAGGGTGCCTTTTCTTGCATTTGTTCTATTGTTTCATTATTTTCAAAGAATAGAATGGTACCCACTCCATCACGAAATCCTTGTAATCGTTCTACAGTTGCCGCAAAGCTCTCTTCTGGAACGCGGGAACGAAGTGTTTCCTTTACAATATCCCAGAACTTTTCATGCTGGTCATCCATCACTACCACCACTCGCCCGCTTTGCATATTAAATGAAGTTGGTGCATGTAAAGCGGTTTTTAACACTTCATTCATTCTTTCTTTCGTAATATTATCGTTCTTTTTCACCTTACGGATGGAACGGCGATTGATGATTGCTTCTTGAACATTTGTTGTAGTTGCTGACATTTTGACTCCTCCAAATTATGATTCATTTAATTTTATTTAATAACACAAAAGGCTTTTAGCAATTCCCCTTAACGTCACATTGCAAGCCCTCAAATTCATTCCGTTTATTTTTCGCTTCTTCCTTCTCAATGACTTGTGTCAACCTTTCTTTGCTGGCTAGTCCTTGAATAACTTCATCACCAATAATAAACGTCGGGACAGCCCTGATGTCTGCTTCTTCATAAGCATGTTTGAGTGCTTGCTGATGCACTTCCCGATACTTTCGTGATACTAATGCTTCTCTAAAGGCATCTACAGGAAGCTCAACTTCACCCGCTAGTTTTGTCAGTACTTCAATATCTTCAATATTTTGTTCCTCTTGAAAAAACGCTGTAAATACTCTGTTGTGGAATTCGTTCCCTTTTCCGTGCTCCTTTGCAAAATGGCAACCTTCGAATGCCAAATGTGTATATGGATGCGGGGAGACACGGGGTAAACGCATATCAACCCCTAGCTTTTTCGCAGCAGGAAGAATGTAAGAATCCCATGAATTCAACTTATCGGGTTCCTTCCATGGATCGATTTTGGCATATGGACTCGGACGCAATTCAAATGGCATCCATTCCACTTCTACATCCTTTTCTTTCACGATTTCGTCCAAAGGTCCTTTACCTAAAAAACAAAATGGGCAAATAAAATCAGAATACGCTTTAATTTTCACTGTCATAATATATTCCCTCACTTTTCATTTTTAGTTAAACTTGTAACCAAATCAGTTACAATATAGAGCAAAAAAAATTAATATGAGAACATTGCATTCAGTTACTACACAGTCGATTGTTTCACTACCTGCTGTAATCATTCTAGTTACAGGTTGGAATAAAGTCAACCATTATTATAAAAAAGCATGAACTATTTTAAAGCAAAAAAGTTTGTAAAGAAAATGCCGCTTTCTCTACAAACTTTTTTATTAAGCTTCCTTACATCTCTATTTGTTCGCTTACGGGTTCTCTCTTTTTCCTTCTCTGTTTTTTCGATTTTTTAAAGTACAGCAATTCGTATATACATGGAATGACGATAAGTGTGAGCAGTGTGGAAACAGCTAGCCCGCCAATGACAACGATCGCTAAACTTTGTGAAACCAAGCTCCCTGTTTCCGCTTTTTTATATAAAAGCGGAAGCATGGCACAAATCGTTGCTACAGCCGTCATTATGATCGGACGGAATCTTGTAGCCGTCGCTTCGACGATTGCATCACGGATGATCATTTTTTCTTCGTTTTGTTTGACCCGATCCAGAAGCACAATCGCGTTTGTCACAACAATTCCAATTAACATGAGAGCACCCAGCAGTGCTGTAATATCCACTGGAATTCGACTGATAACCAATCCTAATACCGCTCCAATAGCAGCAAATGGCAAGGAAAATAGAATGGCGATCGGTGCTTTGATCGATTTAAATGTGATAACCATGATCAAAAAGACAATGCCGATCGATATTAACATCGTAAGGAACAAATCGGTAAAATCATCTGTCTGCTGAGCACTGGCTCCCCCGACTAAAACTTCAACATCATTCGGAATATCAAGGCCGTTGTTCTCCTTATCTCCAAATATCTCAAGATTTATTTTGCTTGCAATATCGGAAAGTTTAGTCGGATCGACCGTTGCCGTTAATTGAAGATATGTTTCTCCATCTTTATGGAACTGCGTCGTTGCACTCTCTTCGCTCTTTAAAGAAGCAACCTTGGACACAGGAGCTAGACCGCCCTCTGTCATGATCGGAATGCTTTTTAAATCCTCCGGTTTTTTAGGATCTAAGATTGGTTCAAGGACGACAGGTGTCTGCTTATCCTGTAAAGTTATATTGCCGATAGGAGTTTTATTGAGCATGATACCTAATTGTTGACCGATTTGTTCTGTATTGCCTTTAGCCGGATCTACAGTGAATGAATAAATGGTTTTCTTTTCATCTTGGTTCGTTGTAACCTCTTCGATTCCTTTAATATCCTGAATACTTTCTTTGACCTTATTGGCCGTCAGTTCCAAATCTTCAACATTACTGCCGATCACATCTATCGTAATGTTCGTCTTTGATGCCCCCATCATAAATGAAGAGGCTTGGGCCGTAAGCTTCGCATCAGGATAGTTTTCTTGTTCCTTTTCCACTTTTTCCAGGATTGTATCCACATTTGCCTTATCCTTCACCAGGATGCCGAAAATCGCTTCTGTAGGTGATGCGACTTCGCCATATTGTGCCATCTCGGCAGAGTTTCCTAATTGCATGAAAATATTATCCACTTCACTCATACCCTGCATCGTTTCTTCTAGTTCAATCGCTTTTTCCTTTACTCTTTCATAGGGCTGATCATTTGGATAAGTTAATGTCACGGAGACATAGTCTGCTGAAGAATTATCAATCGCCCCTTTTGGCATGGCAAAATATGTACCAACGGAACCGGCAAACAACAGCATCGCAACAATCAGGACAACCGATTTATGATTCAGTGACCAAGTAACCAGTTTGGTAAAACGCTTGGCAGGTCGATGTTTTGGCAGCTCCGTCCTTTTCAGCAACCCTGCGCTCATTAACGGAACAACCGTCAATGCCACAATTAAAGAAGCCAGCAATGAATAAGTGACAGTCAAAGCGAAAGGCAGAAGAAACTCTTGAAGTCCTCCATTCAATAAAGCAACCGGCAAGAAAACAGCTACAGTAGTAAGGGTTGAAGCTGTTATTGCCACTCCCACCTCTTTCGTTGCATCCATCACCAATTCGACTGAAATCTTCTCCTGCTGCATTTTCCGGAAAATATTCTCAATAACAACAATACTATCGTCCACCAAGCGCCCGATCGCTACAGCGACACCGCCCAGCGTCAAAATATTCAGCGTCACTCCCGACAATGACAGTAAAAATAACGTAAAGCCAAGAGATAGCGGTATGGATACGATTGTAATGAATGTAGATCGTACATTCCGTAAAAACACCATGATTACAATCGTAGCGAATAGCGCACCCAGCAGAACTTCTTTTACCATCGTCTGAACGGAAGTCTCCACCATATCAGCTGTAGATAAATAAATGACCGATTTCTGGTCACTATACTTTTCATTAATTTCTTTTGCTACTTTTTCAACCTCTTTACTGATTGTGACAGCATTTGATTGACTGTCCTTGATAATGCTTAAATCAATGCTTTCCTTTCCATTAAAACGACTGATGAGGTTACCATCATTCGCTTCTTCAACTTTTGCTATTTCTCCAAGTGTGACATTTGGAGTGACCTTTAACGCTTTTAATTTTTCAATACTTGTTAAATCCCCGATAACCTTGATGTTACTTGCCTTCCCATCAATCACTTTTTCACCTACGGCCAGAGCTGTATTCTGACCGTTAAGGACGCTCATGACATCTTGAATGGAGACTTTCTTTTTAGCCAACTCTTCATTATCCACTTTGACTGAAAGAACGGATTGGGAAACCCCAAATGTCTGTACATCCGAAACCCCTTTAATCTCTTTATAGAGAGGCTCCAATTCTTTCTTGGTAAATTCTATATTTTCAGCTGTTATTCCATCCTTAAAAGTAACAGATACAAATGAAATGGGAATCATTGATGTATTTAACTGTGTAACAGTAGGCTTTGACATGCTTTGTGGCAATGCTACACTGCCTAAAGCCTCTTGAACATCCAGTTTCGCTTGTTTCATATCCGATCCGGCCTCAAAGAATAGATCTACTTTTGAAAATCCATCTCCGGTGGTGGAGGACATAGAACTCTTTCCTTTAACTCCCGTAACGGCGCTTTCAATCGGTTCTGTAACTTGTGCTTCCATCGTTTTCGAATCGGTGCCCTGCCCCATTGTGATAATCGTAACTTGTGGATTATCGGCAGATGGCAAAAATTCCATCGGCAGTTTAAAATAACTGACAACTCCTATCAACAAAATAAATATGGTTACCAATGAAACGGCAGCCTTGTTTTTAAACGACCACTTAGTAAAAAACTCCACGCACTAATCACCCCTGAATAAAATTTAGAAGAAAATAATTCCATTTCAAATCTTACCATATATTACTAATGTTGGAGTGTTAATTTTTTATTGATTTTTATATTTTTTTATGTCTCTCGATGCGGAGAACTTTTTCCACACAAAAAAAAGGCTGCCGCAGCAGCACCCAGTTTTTAGACAAAAGAAGTTCTATCTTACTGTTAAAACAAAGTTGACGGGAAAAGCGAGTGCCTGGAGTGGAAATTAACGTCCAAAAATGAAGATACTCGATTATTTATATCCTTTGAAAAAAAGCATAACGATAGCCGAAACCATTACCCCGATAAACAATAACGGGCCGATGCCCGAGCTATACACGAAGTATACCGTGATGTGGCGAAAAATGAGCACGACAAGAAATAGGAATAACAGGAAACACAAAACCATGATCAGAGCGGTATTTTTATTCCGGTACAAGTAACCAGCCCCATTTTAGTAGCCTTATTTGCACTAAGGAATGCATCCTACGAATGCATGCTAACATCAACATTCCGTTAAGAAACAATATGCACTACACGTTTTGTACTATTCTGTATACAAATAAAAAAAGGGCTGCAGCAGCAACCCGATTCTTTGTAAATCGTTTGGACGAAAAAAGAAACTACATTTCCTGAAGTTCATTAACCGTTACGAACGTATACCCTTCGTTCGTTAACTCTTTTAATATCCCTTCAATCGCTTGAAGTTCTTTACCCGTATCATCATACATTGGATGCATCAGGATGATCGAACCTGGTTTTATATTTTCCTTCACATACTTCACTTTGTCAGAAGCGGTAGTGTAATAGCTATCTGGTTCCAGATTCCAGGTAATGGTCTCTCTATCATTTTTATTTAAATAATAAGGCAAACCTATGATTTTTTTCCCGTTTGGCGGCCTGACATCAATTTCACCCTTATATCCGGCGTTCTGAATTAATTTATCCGTATTCTCGATTTCCGCCTTGATATAAGAGGGCGATTTAAACACCATCCGCCTGTGGGAATACGTATGATTCCCAATCTGATGTCCCGCTTCCGCTATTTTCCCCGCTTCCTCCGGGTACTTTTCGATTTCGTTACCGATCAGGAAGAATGTAGCTTTCACATCGTATTTATCCAACAACGGCAGGATTTGATTTACATTCTTCGATGGGCCATCATCAAAAGTCAAAGCGACCACTTTTTCTTTCGTCTCGACTTTATCGGTTAATCCTCCGAATACCTGATAGGTTCTCGAATTCATTAATTTATACGTGCCAAGCAACAGCAGGAAAATAACCAGGATTCCCAATCCAATGAATATCAGTTTCTTTTTCATGCAAATACCTATCTTTCTATAAGTTTTTTAATCCAATGACCTATTATAGCAAATCACTGAAAAAAAACACTTATTGCTCTCTTCCAAAACTAACCGTCCACACTCACTTTACATGCATCAATTCAAAACGTTCACAAACCAGCAGCATATCTTTTTTAAAGGTGTGGCCGATTTTGTCCAGTTCTTCTTTAAAAAATTTTTCATGTGTGTCCCACCAGTATGTATATGTTCGATCGCCTTCCCCTTCTGCAATCGCAAACTCTACACTCACTTCATTCATGGGCAATACTTCGACTTTCAGTGTTTGTATGATGGCCAAAGGCAAATCCTCACTGCTTAAAATAATGCTGTAATCACCAACGGATGGTAATGGTTCATTTTCTTCTTCATAAAAAACATACCCAGAGCATGTAGCCGTTTTTATCCCATCCATCACTAACTGAGCCAAAAGATCCGGATCGGCCCCGAATTGCCATGCACTGACTGCCTGGGGTTTTTCTTCTTCTTTCCCCTGCCAAAATTCATTCCAATATAATTCCGCTTTGACATTCATTCTATGATTCTCCATTCTATTCTTCAGCTCCACTGAGCATCACGAAAGGTTCAATTGGTTCAACTCCAACCTATCTTCAAGCTATACTCTTTAGAAAAGCCACCAACTGCTAATTTGATCTACGCGGCAATTCTATTTCACCAGTTAACACCAAAGTGATGATGATAACCCAAAATATAAAGAATGATGAGGAAAAAACCAAAGAAATGATAGAAATCACTTTTTTCTCCGTTTTCTTCAAAATTCCTATGACAGATAGGGCGATGCCGGCAACAGTAAGGAAAAATGTGATATAATCACCAGTCATGCTCCCGATATTTGCCATTCTGATAGGTGTAATAAAAACAGTAAAAAAGCAAATGATTCCAATGATGAATGAAGTAAAACTAATTACACCGTACCTCTTCTGAATACAAGCTTCGTTTTCCATCGAGCTCACCCCTTCATCAGTTTTTAAACCCTATATACATCTATTAATATCTCACGAATAATTTTAACATATAATGCCAGACGAATTGTTGTGCACAAAAAAAGGGGACAAAAGACCGTCTATTAAAGCTTCATTTTCATGCCTTCATGAGTGGCTTTGAACCCTAAACGCTCATAAAACCGCAGCGTTTCTTCCCGCCTTTTATCGGTCGTCAGCTGAATGATATGGCAGCCCCGCTCCTTTGCACGGTCAATCGCATATTGAATCAGCTTGCTTCCAATGCCTTTCCCCCGTTCTGAGGATGCCGTCCGAACCCCTTCGATCGTAGCTCTCCAGCCGCCTTGATGGGCAATATAAGGCGTGAACGTGATTTGCTGCACCCCAACGATTTCCTCACCAAGACAGGCAACGATCAATTCATTATTCTCATCTGCATCAATGGATTCAAATGCTTTTAGATAGCTTTCAGGAAGCGGATTTTCATATCGTTCCCTCTCCCTCCCCAATACATCATCCGCAAGCATCTGTACGATTTCACTTAAGTCTTTTGCTGTCGCATTCCTGAATGTGATCATGTTATCCCTCCTCATTTGTACTTCCGTATCACCCTGATGAAAATCGATCGTTCATTAATAACTTCTGCCAATAGTCCGGCGCTCCTCTTTTCTGGAGGAAAAATAATCACAACTGTAAAAATGACCAACAAAAAATGGACCCCCTTTAAAAGGAAGTCCGTCAAGTAAAATCATTATTAGGTAATTGGCGCAGGATTAAACAGCGCCAAATCATTATGCAGGCCCCAATGTTCTGCCCAGGTTTTCTTTTTACCGCTGGCCACTTCCAAAATAAGGTGAAAGATTTCCCATCCAACATCCTCTATGGTCGCTTCACCAGTAGCGATAGTTCCAGCATTTATATCAATCAGATCTTTCCATTGTTCGGTCAATGTATTTCGTGTAGATACTTTGATGACGGAAGCCATTGCCAGATTATAAGGTGTGCCTCTTCCAGTTGTAAAAACTTGAAGGTGCATACCGGAAGCTAGCTGAAGCGTTCCGCAAACAAAGTCACTAGCTGGTGTAGCTGCAAAAATCAGCCCTTTTTCCGCAGCTTTTTCACCTGGAGCCAATACGCCTGAAATGGGGCTGCTTCCGGATTTGGCAATGGAGCCTAATGATTTTTCCACTACATTGGCCAACCCGCCCTTTTTGTTTCCTGGCGAAGGATTGGCACTTCGATCGGCATCGCCTAAAGCAAGGTAGTTATCATACCAATCCATTTCCTTTATTAAAGCTCTCCCCACTTCCTCATTCACTGCACGAGGCGTTAATAGATGAATCGCATCCCGTACTTCTGTGACTTCAGAAAATAGAACGGTTGCCCCTGCCCTAACTAACAGATCCGTGGCATATCCTACTGCAGGGTTAGCTGTGACACCAGAGAATGCATCACTTCCCCCGCACTGGGTACCGATGATTAATTCGGAAACCGGAAATGTCTCCCGCTGCCGGCGGTTCAACTTGATTAAACGTTCCTCGGCCATTTCCATAATGGATTGGACCATTCCCGTAAACCCCTGCTGATCCTGAAGTGAAATGATATCTGAATCATCCCCGCTTGGATTTATTCTCATTGGAGACAGTTTTTCACACCCCAATCCAACTACCAAGGCTTCCCCGCCGAAATTCGGGTGTTTTGCTAGGTTCTGTATCGTGCGGATGGGAATGACCGCTTCCGGTGCATTGATTGCTACTCCACACCCATAATTGTGATTTATAGCGACAACATCATCAACATTGGGATACTTCGGGAGAAGCTCTTTTTTTATCCGGTTCACGACGAAATCAAGCACGCCCACTACACATTGAACGCTTGTTGTAATGCCTAATATATTCTTGGTTCCAACACTGCCATCTTCATTGCGGAACCCTTGAAATGTATATCCTTCAAGTGGCGGTAAAGTTTTGGGTATTTCATTTGCTACCGGCAATTCCTTTAAATCCGGAGAAGACGGAAGTGTCACCAGTGATTCGTCAATCCAACAGCCCTTACTGATTGATTCAGCCGCATAACCGATAACTTCCCCATAGCGTATGATGGCTTCATTCTCGACTATATCCATTAAAGCCACTTTGTGGCCTTGTGGCACCCTTTCTTTCAATTCAAGCCCACATGGGAAAACGGTTCCTTGATCCAAGCCCCCCGAATTAACCACGATGGCGACATTGTCCATCCCATTCACCTTAATATAAAGCGGTACCTCAGTCAGTTGCGTTTTCATCCACTTTACCACTCCTTCGTTCTAATAAAGCAAACAGATATCACTAAACATACACGTGCCGGTAATTTTCAGCTAAAATACTGTTTTGAACACTTTTTTCCCTTATTTTACAAACACCGTTTTAATGGATGTAAAAAACTCTTTTGCCGCTTCTCCTTGTTCCCTGGAGTGGGAGCTGGAGCTTTTCATGCCGCCAAATGGCGCCTGCAATTCAACGCCTGCGCTCTCAGCGTTGACCCTGATCAATCCCGCTTCCATATCATTAACAAATGAAAGCAGATGTTTGATATTGGCTGTAAAAATCGAAGCACTTAGGCCATATTCCACGCTGTTCGCAAGTTGCAGGGCTTCTTCAACTGAATCAGCTTTCAATAAGGCAATCACCGGACCAAAAATTTCTTCCTGTACAATCGTCATATCTGACGTGCAATTATCAAAAATCGTGGGTTCTACATAAAAGCCATTAGCCTGAGGACCTTCTTCAGCACGCTTCCCGCCAATTAGAAGTGTAGCGCCTTCTTCCACTCCTTTTTCTATATAGGAAAGAACCGTATTCAATTGACTTTCACTGGCACAAGGTCCCATCCATGTCCCGCTGTCCAATCCATCCCCGATGGAAATGCCTTTCGTTTCTTTCACCAGCAGCTGCTTGAACTCCTCATAAACTTCAGCTGCAACAATGACACGGCTTGTCGCGGTACATTTTTGCCCAGTTGAGCGGAACGCACCTGTAATGACTGCTTCTACAGCCAGGTTAAGATCTGCATCCGCTGCAACGATTACCGGGTTTTTCCCGCCCATTTCAAGCTGGTATTTCGCTCCGCGTGCTAACGCCGCTTGTCCAATCCTTTTTCCAACGCCGTTTGAGCCGGTAAAGGTAATTCCGTTTACATCTTCGTGATCGGCGATGCCCTGCCCTATGACACTGCCCGGCCCTGTGACCATATTGATAACACCTGCCGGTAAACCGGCTTCTTCAAAACACTCCATGATTTTGGCACAGGTGATGGCCGTCTCGGTGGCTGGCTTCACCACAATCGTATTCCCATATACTAGGGCAGGAGCCATCTTCCAGATTGGGATGGCGATTGGGAAATTCCAAGGTGTTATGACACCCACTACACCAAGCGGGACGCGCGTCGTGAACATAAGCGCTGAACTGTCGCTGGATGGAATGACATCCCCCACCTTACGCATTCCTTCTCCTGCATAGTATTTCAGGATCGCAATGCCGCGTGCCGTTTCCCCTTTTGTTTCAGCAAATGTCTTTCCCATTTCCCGTGTTGCACATTCTGCGATCTCATCAATCCGCTTTTCAAGAATATGCGCTGCTTTATACAGATACTCCCCGCGCTCTGAACCAGCTAGTTTACGCCATTTTTCTTTCGCCTTTTTTGCCGCTTCCACAGCCAGGTTCAGGTCTTCCTTTGTAGATTTCTGTACATATCCGACAATTGCCTGTTTATCTGCCGGGTTTGAACTTTTTTCAACTTCATTTGAAATGGAAGCAACCCATTCACCGTTAATATAGTTAAGATACGTTTTTGTTTGAACTGTAGTTATCATATATAATCCCCGCCCTTATTAAATTGATTGAATTGGTGTTTCTTTTGGAAAACGATTTACAGCATTCTCTAATATCGTTTGCATTTCTGTATAATGTTCTTTTTCCACTGGAAGAATTGGTAATCTGACTGTTTGGCCAACCGGCATTCCCATAATCTCCATACCTGCTTTAATGAGAGAAACGGCATATCCTTTTCGCTGACGGCGAATATTGTTGATTGGCATGATGACCTGTTGGTAAATTTCATTGACCGTTTCTTGATCACCACTCAAAATGCCATTATAGAATTTTCGAGAAATATGCGGGATGTAATTGGATATAGCCGATGAATATGAATCAAAGCCAAGTGGAACGTAGGCCGACATGGTAACTTCCGCAAGCGGCATTCCGTTCAGCCAGCCGAAACGTTTTCCGAAGGTTTGCGTAAGGAGTCCATTCAACTCCATATTGCCCAGACCGTCCTTGACGCCGACCACCTGCGGGACCTCAGCGAGCGCTTCCAAAGTTGAAAGTGAAAATGCCACATTATCACGCTGATATACGATGGAATTTAAGTCTGTACTCTCTGCGATGGCTTTGAAATAAGCCGCCAGACCTGCCTGTTCTCCGGTAACGAGATATGGAGGTAATATTAAATAACCATCTGCCCCTTTATCCGCAGATATTCTGGCAAGTTCGAGGGACGTTTGAATATTCCCGCCTACACCTGTGTATACAGGTACTTTTCCAGCGGTGACGGATACGGCTACCTCAACCATCGTTTCATATTCCTCTTTACTTAACGATGGATATTCCGCTGCTGCACATGCCACGAAAATAGCTTCTAGTCCCTCATCTAATAAAAATTGGATATTTTGGGCGAGTGCTTGTTCATCAAGCTTATTACTCGTTGTGAATGGTGCCACGGGAAATCCGAGAATCCCTTTAGGTGCCTTGCGAATCTTATTCATTTTTTATTCCCCCTTGTGTATTATTGTTTTATTGTAAGACAAATGAACCCCCTGGTCAATCGTATTTTTTTTATTTTCTGAAAAATGAGGCAACACTTCATCCCTCAATAATTTCGCTTCTAATATATACAAAAAAACACGATAATGAAGGAGCTAAAATGAAAAACGATTTAAGAAAAAAGCCATTGACAAACAATTTTATTTGTCTTACCATTGGACAAAACTAAATATTAAGAATTTTCACGAAGGAGGAAACGGTTAACATTGTAAGCGGTATCAAATAATTAAATACGATTAAGGAAGTGAGTATATGAACGCTGAAGAAAAAGTTTTTCAACCATCTCCTAAACTGCCAAGTGCCCAGAAAAAAACACGCACACGATGGTTCATTGTCTTTATGCTCTTTTTGGTTACAGCCCTGAATTATGCGGATCGTGCGACGCTATCAATTGCGGGTACGGACATGTCTGGTCAGCTTGGTCTCGATTCAGTCATGATGGGTTATGTTTTCTCCGCCTTTGCTTGGTCATATGTAGCTGGACAAATTCCAGGCGGATGGCTTTTAGACCGTTTTGGTTCGAAAAAAGTTTACTTTTGGAGTATCACGTTATGGTCTACCTTTACGCTTTTACAAGGATTTCTCGGTTTTTTCGGTTCTGCCGGAACAGCTGTCATGGTATTGTTCGGACTGCGTTTTTTAGTTGGATTGGCAGAAGCCCCTTCCTTCCCGGCCAACAGCCGCATCGTTGCTACCTGGTTCCCAAGCCATGAACGCGGAACCGCTGCTGCCACTTTCAATTCCGCACAGTATTTTGCAACCGTTCTCTTTGCACCGATCATGGGTTACATTACGTATAAATTTGGTTGGGAATACGTCTTCTTCTTTATGGGTGCTTTAGGAATCCTCGTTGCTTTCATCTGGCTGAAAACGATTTATGGCCCAAAGGAACATCCTCGCATCAACAAAGCTGAGCTTGAATACATCGAAGCGGGCGGCGCTTTGGTCAATATGGATCAAACCAGTACAAATAAGGAGGAAAAGAAAGGCGTCAACTGGAATCATATTAAGCAGCTTTTATCAAACCGCATGCTGTTAGGTGTTTACCTCGGACAATATTGCATTACGACATTAACGTACTTTTTCCTGACATGGTTTCCTGTGTACCTTGTGCAAGAAAGGGGCATGACCATTCTTGAAGTTGGATTCGTCGCTTCCCTTCCCGCCATTTGCGGATTTTTTGGCGGCATTCTCGGAGGGACATTCTCGGATTTCTTGTTACGGAAGGGATTCTCATTGACTGTCGCCCGAAAAGTGCCAATTGTTGTTGGGATGATTCTCTCGATGAGCTTGGTGGCAGCAAACTATGTAGATACGGAATGGGTTGTCATTTTCGTTATGGCCCTCGCGTTTTTCGGTAAAGGATTTGGGGCACTCGGCTGGGCGGTAGTGGCCGATACCTCACCAAAGGAAATGTCCGGTGTCAGCGGCGGGCTTTTCAACACATTCGGTAACATTGCCGGCATTACAACACCGATTATCATCGGATATATCATTGCCACGACAGGGTCGTTTAATGGGGCGCTAGTCTTCGTATGTGCTAATGCTCTTGTCGCGATTTTAAGTTATTTATTCCTAGTTGGTGAAATTAAACGTGTAGAGTTAAAGTCATAGTCAACTAAATATTATGGTAGGGGGAATAATCATGAACAATCAATTGCTGAAGGATAATGTAAAAATCGGCACACCGGTAATTTCAGAAATGAGCGTCATTCCAGTTGCGGGCCATGACGGCATGCTTCTGAACTTGAGTGGTGCCCATGCTCCTTATTTCACCCGGAACATCGTCATTCTAAAAGACAATGCGGGGAATACTGGTGTAGGTGAAGTTCCTGGAGGCGAAAAAATCCGCCAGACACTCGAAGATGCCAAACAATTAGTAGTCGGCCAGTCCATTGGGGCATACAACAATATTCTAAATACCGTCCGTAAGCAGTTTGCGGACCGGGATGCTGGGGGGCGCGGCCTTCAGACGTTCGATCTTCGTATTGCCATTCATGCCGTAACAGCATTGGAAGCGGCACTTCTTGATTTAGTTGGCCAATATTTAGGTGTTCCAGTCGCCGCCCTTCTCGGCGAAGGACAGCAGCGTGATAAAGTGGAAATGCTGGGCTACTTATTTTATGTAGGTGACCGCAATAAAACAGATCTTGGTTATTTAAGCGAACCGGAAGCGGAAGATGACTGGATTCGCCTCCGTCATGAGGAAGCGCTGACACCCGAATCGATCGTCCGCTTGGCAGAAGCCGCCCACTCTCGCTATGGATTCAATGATTTTAAATTGAAAGGCGGGGTCTTGCGCGGGGAAGAAGAAATCGAAGCGGTGACGGCACTTGCGGAACGCTTCCCTGATGCAAGGATCACCCTTGACCCAAATGGCGGCTGGCTGCTTGAGGATGCGATTAAACTTTGCCGCGATCAACATCATGTTTTGGCTTATGCGGAAGATCCATGCGGAGCGGAAAATGGTTTTTCCGCCCGGGAAATCATGACGGAATTCAGGCGTGCAACGGGTCTTCCAACCGCTACGAATATGATTGCAACGGACTGGAGGCAAATGGGGCACTCCATTCAACTTCAATCCGTTGATATTCCTCTTGCCGATCCGCATTTTTGGACGATGCAAGGCTCCGTCCGTGTAGCTCAAATGTGTAACGACTGGGGCTTGACTTGGGGATCACACTCGAATAATCACTTTGATATTTCACTTGCCATGTTTACACACGTTGCTGCAGCCGCACCAGGTAAAATCACTGCGATCGATACCCACTGGATTTGGCAGGATGGGCAGCGTTTGACGAAAGAACCATTTAAAATTGTCGGCGGAATGGTCGATGTCCCTTCCAAACCCGGACTTGGAATTGAAGTGGATATGGAACAAATCGAGAAGGCACATCAGCTTTATAAACAAAAAGGACTTGGTGCCCGTGATGATTCAATGGCTATGCAATACTTGGTTTCCGGATGGAAGTTCAATCCAAAATCACCTTGCCTTGTCAGATGATTTTTTTCCAACAATGCGTGCGTCTCTCTCTTTAGAGCGGCGCATTTTACTTTTTTTGGACATTGACCTTCTCTTCCTCACATGCAAATAAGTGTATTATATTATATAATTAGTCTTACAGTATGAATACATATCGGATTTAACAGAAAAGGGGTTACACAATGGAAGAATCGTCAAAGAAATTAGGCGTACAATCAGTACATCGCAACACTCTTTCACAACAAGTCGTGGATCAAATTGTCCATCTGCTCGTCAGCGGACAAATGAAAGCGGGCGACAAACTGCCTCCTGAAATGGAACTTATGAAAGAACTTGAAGTAAGCCGGCCTGTTTTGCGCGAGGCACTCAGTGCGCTTGATACACTAGGGGTCATTACACGGAAAACGCGTGAAGGAACATTTTTTAACGATAAAATCGGTACACATCCATTCTCTGTCATGCTGGCGCTGGCCACTGATAATTTACCAGCGATCATCGAAGCGCGAATGGCATTGGAGTTGGGATTAGTAACAATGGCTGCCGAGAAGATCACAGACGAACAACTGGAGAAGCTGCAAGTTACGATTGACACGATTGCCAATAGTGAAGACAACGATTATGGAGAGGCCGATAAAGAATTCCACAAGATCATTGCTTTAAGTGCGAACAATCCCATTATTGAAGGCATGATCGATTCCTTATTGATCACTCATAATAAAATAAACAGCCTGATTCAATTCAGAGAACGGGAACTGACTGTGAAGTATCATAAAGCCATCTATGCGGCACTTGCAGCACATGATCCACATGAAGCATTCAGCCAAATGTACAAGCACCTTGATTACGTCCGTCAGAAAGTCCTTCAATATTCTCACGCAAATTAATAAATCGCTTGAGAGGTATCGCAGCAAGTTATTGGTTTATCCAATCATAGGGAAAGTGGATTTTTTCAGGAAACCTATTTTGCTTCCAAGATTTCAGAGTTCAACTTATCTTTTAAATCCAATTGATAGCATAATTCTTTTTGTGAAAAACTGGATAGTAGTTGAACTATCCAGCCCCACTTATCCACTTTCGATTGAAATCACCCGATGAATCCAAAACCTTCTTCATGTAAATTGTTGGCTAACACCCTCCCCTCCAATTAATCCACACACAAAAAAATGCATCCCTGCTTGCTGGCAGGAATGCATGTATCAGTCACCAAGTTCTTGACCATCCTCTTTTTAATTTACGGCTTAATATGCACTCCAGCCAGCATCTGCCGTGATGACAGTACCATTAACAAAACTGGAATCGTCTGAAGCAAGGAATAATGCCACTTTAGCGATTTCTTCAGGTTTGCCATTGCGTGGATTGATGGCCATGCCCAATTGTTGGCGAGAGATGCCAAACTCATTGATACTCGTCATGCTGGTACCGATATTGGTTTCAACTCCGCCTGGTGCTATTGCATTGCAGCGAATCCCTTTATTGGCATACATGAAGCCCGTGTTTTTCGTGAACCCAACCACTGCATGTTTAGAGGCAGTGTATGCCGCGCCAGCTCGAGCACCGTACAAACCGCCAGCAGAAGCAATATTGATGATGACCCCTTTTTGTTTTTCTAAAAAGATTGGCAAAACCTTTCTAGTCGAACGCATGACGCTTGTCGTGTTAATGGCAAAAATGCGATCCCATTTAGAATCTTCAATGTCACCGGCAGGTTCCATGCCGTCCATGATACCCGCGTTATTCACCAAAATATCCACCGTACCATACGTATTGACCGTAGTATCGATCAAATGCTGAATATCTTCCTCCACCGCCACGTTCGTTTTAATGGCAAATGCCATTCCGCCATTCGCTTTTATTTCTTCCACCGTCTCGTTCGCACCATCAAGATTTAAATCCGATACGACGACTTTAGCTCCTTCTCTAGCATAATCTATAGCAATTTGTTTCCCCATGCCTGATGCTGCGCCTGTCACTACTGCAACTTTGTCTTGTAATTTCATTTGAACTCCCCCATTCATTCTAGTGAAGTGATACTTATTGTACAGATGTTCATTAACTACCTTCCTTTATAGTATAATTAGTTTCAGTAGGCTTACACAATCAGCAAATGATGTACTCGATGTTGAACAATGAACAGAAAACGGTAATTATGTTCATTAAAATTACAATAACGAACAAAGGATGAAGAAAATGACTGATAATAATACTGGGATTGATAGAAGGATCAGGAAATCCAAAATGGCTTTGAAAGAATCCCTTATATCATTAATGCAAAGTAAGGATTTCAGGGAGATATCGATTACTGACATTGTAGAACTCGCCGACCTTAATCGGGGTACATTTTATAAACACTATCAGTACAAAGAGGAACTGCTTGAAGAGGTCATGGAGGATGTGATTGCCGATTTGATCATATCGTACCGGGAACCTTATAAGAATGTCGAAACTTTCACCATCAATGAACTAACGGCTTCAGTCATTAAAATATTTGAACATGTAGCTAACCATGCAAACATTTATACCCTCATCTTAAAGTCAAATGCATGGCCTACATTACTGGAACGGATTTGTAATGAATTAAAGAAACTTCCATTGGAGGACCTGGAAGATTACCAACCGAACCCTAAGGTCAATAAAGAACTTGCCTCCAGTTACCAAGCATATGCGATATTAGGCATGATCATCGAATGGGTCAACACTGGCTTTAAATATAGCGCTGACTATATGGCTGAGCAGTTGCTGGAAATCCTTAATAATAAATCGGTAAATGCCGTCTTTAAAATAAACATTTAAAGCAAAAATAAGAGGGCTGCATCGGCAACCCTCCTATCGCATTAAAGCTCCTGTCCTTCGGAAAGAAATCTTTTTACGACAGACAAGAAAGCTGGTAAATTATCTTCATGGACAAAGTGTCCGGCATCCTCTATCGTCACCAATTCGCAATTCGGGATAAGCTCGGAAACTTCTTGCAATTTGTTTTGGGGAATATGGCTGGCCCCGCCGCCTATAACAAGTGTCGGCATCATAATATCGGTAAGGCGCGCCCACCATTCGGGATCGGGTTCATTAAGCTGTTGTAGAATCGAAGGCACCACCTGCCAATCAAACGGCAGTGGGACAGAAGGTCTGGAAGGAACCTCCATTGGTTTATCCGGGAAAGGAGGTGGCGTGTCTTCGACAATCAACCTTGCTATCCTCGAAGGAAAAGTTTGCGAGAAAAGATAGGAAACTGTTCCCCCCATGGAATGCCCCATTAGCAAAAACCTTCCCAAATCAAGCGCATCCGCAAAATGAAGCAAATCATCACACATCAATTCAAAAGTATATGTATTAGTTCTCGCACTTCCACCGTGGCCCCGTTGATCTAAAGCTAAAACACGATAATTTTCTCCTAATGCGACGGCCGCTTGTTCCCATGATTCCGAACTTTTTCCCAGCGCGTGAAGAACAACAAGCGGTGGTGCAGAAACATCCCCGCTCTCCCGATATTGAAACGTGAGTCCATTCAACTCAATTTGATTAACCCGTATTTCCATCTCCATTCATCTCCCTGGATGGATTCGTCATTTTGAACCCGATCTAATTTTTGGAAAAACCTCCTAAAATACTATGTACACTATAGTTAAATTATACTTTTTATGCCTTCACACCTTTTATTCCTGCCTTCATCCATTTATTCATCCTTTGGCCTAGCGGAGTTGGCCGCAGCGAAGTAGTCCATGACAAATAACCGAAATTGCTTGGCTACTGGGGTGAAGTAGCGTTTTTCTGACCAGCCGAGCCCTATTGTCCTTTTACATGCAGGTTCGGTTATCCGGATTTTATGGGATAATGATCCCGTTTGATGGAGCCATGTCAATTCGGATACGAATGCGACCCCCAATCCTTTCCTGACAAGATCCGAGATGACAGCTGGTTCATCTCCTTCGAATGCGATGTGCTGGACGAATCCCGCTTCGAGGCAAAATTGGTCGGTTAGGCTGCGGAACCCGAAGCCAGTGTTCATGCTGATGAATGGTTCATCTTTCACTTCTTGGAGTGTAATGCTTCCCCTGCCTGCAAGCCGGTGATTGGGGGGCACGATCAAGTATATTTCTTCGGTGATCAGCGGTTCCCACTTTAAGTCTGGTCCTTCGATCGGAACGGATGATATGCAATAATCAATTTCGCCTTCAATTAGAAGCTGTTTCATGGATGATATGGATTTTAGGAACTGTTGAAAACGGACATCCGGGTATTGGGATAAAAATGCACTTAATAAATCAGGCAGGACCCTGGGAATGGAAACGGCCAAGGTGATGTTCTTTTGGTCTTGGTCTGTTAATTCCACTATTTCGCGCCTTCCTTCATTCAGTTCCGCAAAAGCGCGTTCGACCCGGTTCAAGAATATTCGTCCGGCTGCATTGAGCCTGATTTTGCGGTGTTCCCTATCGAACAATGCGACTCCCAAATCCTCTTCAAGCCGGGATATGGTTTTACTGAGGGATGGCTGAGCAATCTGAAGTTGTTCCGCAGCCCTGGTCATATGTTCCAGACGTGCTACGGTTTGAAAGTACTGCAGCTGTAAGATTTCCATTTTCCCACTCTTTTCACATAGATTTAAATCTATTATTACATAATCAATTATGTATTATACAGTATATAAAAAAGCCATTATGATGAAATAATCTCTTAACTAGAAAGGGCAGGCTCAAATAATGAAAGGTTTACAACTTGTATTTCAAGATATAAAAGCGATGTGGAAACATAAACACGGGAGAATCGCCTTGATTTTCCTTTTGGTCGTTCCATTGATCTACTCGGGATTTTTCTTGGCAGGCTATTGGAACCCTTATGGAAAATTGGATCAGCTGCCTGTAGCAGTGGTCAATCTCGATAATGGCTCGGAAATGGATGATAAGCCAGTCGAGGCTGGAGCTGATTTCGTTGAACAATTGAAAAAGCAGAAAGAATTGGACTTTCACTTTGTCACGGCAAAAGAGGCTAATACAGGTCTTGAAGCTGGTACCTATTATATGGTTGTCACGATTCCGGAAGATTTCTCGAAAAATGTCACCACTTTAATGGATAAAAAACCGGAAACGGCTAAACTTTTGTATACTGTCAATCCAGGCAAGAACTTCGTTGCCTCACAGATCAGCTCTACTGCTGTTGAAAAGATGACTGCAAAAATCAACGCAAGCATCACGAAAGTCTATTCTGAAGGCATCCTTTCGAAATTCCAGGAGGTTTCTAACGGCTTGGCGGATGCCGGGGATGGAGCGGAAAAGCTTCATCAAGGAACAGAAGATGCGAAAAGCGGCAGTGTGAAATTGGCTGGTGGCATTCAGGATTTGAATGATGGCGCCCAGAAGCTGCAAACAGGAAGCACCAAGCTTTTGGATGGACAAGAAGCCTTAACGGATGGTGCGGATGGATTAACATCAGGTTCCCAGAACTTATATACTGGCATGAAGCGGATATCTGATGGGCATGACTCATTGGAAAATGGGATGAATGAAGTAAGGAAGGGTGTTGAGAACTGGTCAGCCGGAAATGCAAAATTGATGCAAGGGCAAGAACAGGCTGCCGTTACAGCGAAAACTCTTAAGAAACAATTGGATGACTATATGAAAAGTCATCCTGAAGCAATAAAGGATCAAGACTTCAAGCAAATCGTTGCCCTATCAGAAGGTTTAGCCAAAACAGCCGCCACTTTAAATGCCGGTCAAAAGCAATTGGGCGAAGGTGCTGCAAAAGTGGCTGATGGTCAAGAAACCGTTCAAACCGGGATGAATACCTTTGGTGATAAAATGGCACAAGCTACCTCGGGTGCTAAGCGATTATATGAGGGTACCGAAGAATTCGCGAATGGATTCTCTAAATGGACAAATGGTTTCTCCCATTTAAATGCCGGAATCGATTCGCTAGCTGGCGGGAGCAGCCAGCTAGCCAGTGGATCGGCGGAACTTCAAGACGGACTGGCTTCGCTCGAAACGGGTTCAAACAAGTTATCCTCCAAGCTTAATGAAGCTGCCGATAAAACGGCCAGTCTTCAGTACGACGATTCGACCACTTCGATGTTCTCTGAACCCGTGCAATTGGTCCAATCAAAGCTATCTGAAGTTCCTAACTATGGAACCGGAATTGCTCCTTATTTCCTGTCATTGGCCTTTTATGTAGGCGGCATCATGGCTTCCAATATCTTGCCGCTTGGCCGCAGGCAGAATCTTAGGGTTACCGGAACCGTTCATTTCACGAATAAATTAATGCTGGTATATGTAATCGGCTTGATTCAGGCACTTCTAGTGGATGCAGTCGTCCTTCTTGGATTCCATTTACATGTAGCCAGTGTCCCAGTATTCATTCTATCAAGCATCATCGTTTCATTTACCTTCATGACATTCATCCTTATGTTGGTGACCGTATTCGGAGTGGTTGGCAAATTCGCAGCAGTGACCCTTCTCGTGTTCCAATTGGCTACCTGCGGCGGAACATTCCCAGGAGAACTTGGCATGTCATTATTGACGAAAATCGGTCAATTTTTACCTATGGCCCACTCATTGAAGGAACTTCAGGAAGTCATCTCATTAGGAGGCTGGGAAAACTTGCGGATGCAGATTTGGATCTTGCTCGCCTATCTCGTTTCCGCAGCGATCATTGGCTGGATAGCCAGTCATATCCAGCATGCAAAAGCAACTTCAGAGGAAGTGACATCTTGATGTGAAAAAGCGCAGTGCAAATGGCACTGCGCTCATTGTAGACAAAAGAGGTTCGGAAAACATTCTTTCATCAAATGATGTTCCCAAACCAACACCTTCAACTCATCAGGTATGTTTCTATCTAAATGTTATAACAATGTTGATTGGAGAGAAAGGTGCGGGACTCATGCTTGGAAAAGCGCGTCTAGGGAAGACCCACAGGCGCAAGCCGAGGAGGCTTCCTGACCGCCCGCGGAAAGCTTAGTACCTGTAGCTGAAATCAACGTCCAAATTGTACAAGCCATAAAAAAACTGCAGGAAAACTCGATTTCTTCGAATTTGGTGGGGCGAATTTTCCCGCCTTACTTAGCCTGAATTACATTCCGTTCGGCTGAAGTTAGAAAAAGCCCTATGCTGCCTGAACTTTTTCAGGTGGCATAGGGCCTTTTATTGTTTCATTTAAGCGGTTTGATCTTTTTTCACAGCTGGTTTCTCTTCAGCCGGCCATGCGCGCTTAATGAATAATGCCAATATCAGCGCCACACCGGCAATGAAGGTAGATACAAAGAAGGAGAAGTTAATTCCATCCAGCATTGCCTGCATCCCGATTTGGGCTTTCGTTTGGCCCATCATCTCAGCGGTGGGCTGGCTTGTTAATTTGCTCATCGCTTTCGTCATTAAATCTTCGGCAGTAGAAGCTGCACGGTTAGACATGACCGTAACGAGCAATGCCGTACCGATCGCACCGGAAATTTGGTTCAGTGTGTTATTCATGGCTGTACCATGCGGGTTCATGCGGGCTGGCAGCGAGTTCAAACCATTTGTCATGATCGGCATCATGGACATTGACATCCCGAAGGAACGAACGGAAAACAGGATTACAATTTCTGTATACGTAGTTTCCATTGATAATTTACTTAGCAAATACGTAGTTACCACGGTGATAAGCAAACCGATCGAAGCAAGGATGCGGGCACCGAACTTATCGAAAAGCTTACCGGTAACCGGTGACATGAGGGCCATCAATAGTGCACCTGGAAGCATCAGTAATCCAGAATCGAATGGTGAAATGCCACGTACTGTTTGTGTGTACATCGGAATTAAGATCATCCCCGAGAACATCGCCATGTTCAGTACGATTGAGATCGTTGCGGATAAAGCGAACATCGGGTGCTTGAAGATCTTGAACTCAAGCATCGGTGTTTCCATTTTAAGCTGACGTGAAATGAAAAGGATCAAGGAAATGGCACCGACAATCAGTGTTCCATATACCCACGGGCTATCCCAACCCTTGCTGCCTGCCGAACTGAATCCGTAAAGCAGGCCTCCAAAGCCCAAGCTGGATAGGATGACCGATAATTTATCGATCTTGATATCGACTTTTTCCTTGTGGTCTTTAAGTTTAAAGAAGCCGAAAATAAGTACTAGTAAAGCTAGCGGAGTAATGAAATGGAATAGCATTCTCCAATCATAATGTTCGATGATCCAGCCTGATAGCGTCGGTCCGATTGCAGGGGCAAACATCATGACCAAACCGAATAGTCCCATTGCCGAGCCCCGTTTTTCAACAGGGAAAGAAGTTAAAAGTACGTTCATTAATAATGGCATCATGATTGCCGAACCGGCAGCCTGAACCATACGTGCGCTCAATAAAAGCGGGAATACATGCGCTACACCTGCCACGATCGTCCCGATTGAGAATAGGAGCATGGCTGTCAGGAACAGATTACGTACCGAATATTTTTTTATTAAGAAGGCAGTTGTCGGAATCATGATTCCGTTCACGAGCATGTAGCCCGTTGTCAGCCATTGAACTGTGGAAGTCTCGATTCCCAGGTCTATTTGGATTGATGGCAGTGCAATATTTAAAAGGGTTGAATTCAGTATCGATATGAACGCCCCGACCATCAGTATGGCCAAAATGCCATACGAACCCTTTTTCTCATTTATTTGTGCAGTACTCACTTTTTATCTATTCCTCCATTCAAACTATTGGTTCATTTAATTATACGAGCGGTATATTCCAATCTCACAAAATCAATAATATACCCCTAGTTCATTTTTTGCAATAAAAATTTACTGGTTTAAATAAGGGTTTGTGCTGTGATGAAAAATAGAGTACGATTAAATTTATACAAGCAGTATAATGAAAATCAGGTGATATGATGAACAACCGAAGGCAGAATGTCATCGATACGGCTCATAAACTATTTATTGACAAAGGCTACCAAGCGACGTCCATTCAGGACATTTTAGACGGCAGCGGAATATCAAAAGGTACATTTTATAATTATTTCCCTTCGAAGGGTGAATTATTTATAGCCATTTTCCGCTCCTTTTATACAAAGATTCGCCATGAACGGGAAAAACTGTTGATTGGTCAAGATTCCGCCGATATTGAAATTTTCATCCGGCAGCTCGAACTGCAATTGATGGTGAACAAGCAAAGCAAATTGCTTATCCTGATCGAAGAAGTCCGTGTTTCCAATGATGAAGAATTAAAGCAATTCATCAATAAGACGCTATTGTTGAGCTTACGCTGGATGTATAACCGTTTTATCGATATCTTCGGTGAAAGTAAAAAAAACTATCTTTTAGATAGCGTCATTATCTTTCATTCGATGATGACCCACATGAGCCATTTTAGTTACCGTGCTAATCCCGCCGGTACACCGGACATACAAATTATCCGCTATTGCATGAATCGCATTGTCCATTTAGTCAATGAAGTGGCTGAAAGCGGAGAACAGATCATTGATCCGGAATTAATGGATACGTGGTTTCCAAAATTCACAAACCAGCTTGATGCTTGCCATAATGACTTGCTTCATTCCACCACGGAATTGAAAAAAGCGATAAACAAAGCTCTTCCTTGCGATGAAGATCGAAGAAGAGCCATTGAGTTGGTCGACTTCATCCAAGATGAGCTGATGCAGTCTGACAAACCGCGAGAATTCTTGATAGAAAGTCTGCTGGACACTTTGAAGACTGGATATGCTTCACAGATCCAAGCATACATTGAGACTTTTGAAGAAAGCATCAATTCTTGCTTGAGCCGATGAAGATTGAAGATACACACCTACCGGAAGCGGCAGGTGTTTTTTTATGGCTTTTTAAAATTGCCCGGATTAAAAAAGAGTTGGTTTTATAAAAGCGACCTAAGGAAACACTATCCTTATCATAATAAAGGGAGGTCTACCTACTTGAGTGTGAAAGAGAATGCTTTGTCCATCTTGGCTTTGGGCGGAGTGAATGAAATCGGTAAAAACATGTATGTTGTTCAATATTCAAACGATATCGTCATTATTGATTGCGGTGCAAAGTTTCCTGATGAAAGTTTATTAGGAGTCGATTTGATCATTCCTGATATTTCCTTTCTTCAGGAGAATAAGGAGAAGATCCGCGCTTTGATCGTGACTCATGGGCATGAAGATCATATTGGCGGTATCCCCTATTTCTTGAAAAAATTGAATGTACCCATTTATGCCACACGTTTAACACTTGGTTTGATTGAATTGAAGTTAAAAGAACATAACCTTTTGGGTGATACTGAATTAATCCAGATCAATTCGGATTCAAAGCTGGAATTCGGGGAGATGGTTCTGGACTTTTTCAAAACGAATCATAGTATACCCGATTGCCTCGGAGTCACCATGCATACGCCAGAAGGCACGGTCGTCCATACAGGGGACTTTAAGTTTGACTTGACTCCGATGAATGATCAGTATCCCGATATTCATAAAATGGCCAAAATCGGGAGTGAAGGTGTCCTCGTTTTATTATCGGAAAGCACGAATGCGGAGCGTCCCGGCTCCAGTCCCTCGGAGCATCTGGTTGGCAGCCATATTGAAGAGGCCTTCATGCAGGCAAAACAAAAAGTCATTCTTTCGACATTCGCTTCAAATGTCAATCGCGTTCAACAAGTTGTGAACGCAGCACAGAAGACAAACCGGAAACTAGCCCTGATTGGACGAAGCATGGTGAACGTCGTAAACGTTGCCATTGAACGCGGCTATCTCGAGGTTCCTGATGGGATGCTTATCCAGCCACAAGAAGTCGATAGTTATGCTCCTGAAAGGGTAGCGGTTTTATGTACAGGAAGTCAAGGAGAGCCGTTTGCTGCCCTTTCCCGCCTTTCCAGTTCGAATTATCGGGATATGAGCATATTGCCTGATGATACAGTGATTCTTGCATCCACTCCAATACCAGGAAATGAACGGGATGTTTCACGGATCATCGACAACCTGTTTCAACTGGGTGCCAAAGTCATTTACGGTTCCGGGACTGTAACGGGCATGCATGTATCCGGACATGCTTATCAGGAAGAGTTAAAGCTCATGCTTACCCTGATGAAACCTAAGTATTTCATACCGATTCACGGTGAGTATCGGATGCTGCACCAGCATCGATTACTAGCTGAGTCTGTCGGGGTGGAGAAGGACCATACTTTCATCATCAATAATGGTGATGTGGTGGATATTGAAAACTCCGTTGCCCGTCAAACAAGAAAGGTGGCTGCCGGCAATACCTTTGTCGACGGTGTTGGCGTTGGGGATGTTGGAGAAATCGTTCTGCGGGACCGTAAGCAGCTTTCCGAAGATGGAATGCTCGTGATCGTCATAACACTAAGCAAGACGGAAAGAAAAATAGTATCAGGACCCGATACCATTTCCCGTGGATTTGTATATGTTCAAAATTCCGAGGACCTCCTTAAAAATGTGAATCGTCTTGTCACGAAAACGGTCAACGACTTACAAAGTGAAAAAATTTACAGGTGGAACATCATTAAACAAACCATTAAGAAGGAACTGGGGCAATATCTCTTTAATCAAACTAAGAAAAAACCAATGATCCTTCCAATAATAATTGAGATTTAGCGCCAAATCGAAAGGAACCCGACTTTGTATAGTCGAGTTCCTTTTTTCAATCAAGTCCTGATTTGCTCGCTTTTGCGGCCATTGCCTTGTTCTTGTTCCAAACCTTGAACTTCATGAAAACGGCTGCAAGACCGATGATCACGATGAATAAAAGGCTGATGAAAAATCCTGGACGTATCTCTTTTTCAAGCAATGTGCCACTTACGGCGGCTAAAATCAAAAGAAGTCCGAAAACGGCCGTTATCTTACTCCACATCTTATTTTCCAAGACTTTGAATGAAGAAAGAATGATGAATGCCCAGTTATACAAAAGCAATATACCAGCAGATGTTGTAATGTATTCATAAATCTTGCCTGGCAGGAGCAAGGCAGTGATGATCGATCCTAGAAGCCCTAAGGCCCCAAGCCCCAGTGAAGGCAGTGGAAGGTCCTTGAATTTCTTTATCTTTTGCATGAATAATGCGGGTGCATTCCCATCATCGGACAGCGTTACCAATAGATTGGTTACACCAAATAGTGAAGCTGTCATCGTCGAGAAACCGGCAATGATGATCGCACCATTAAAAACGTGCGGGAAAAATGCCAGATGATAACTGTCCAATGCCGAAACGAATGGGCTTTCTTTTTCACTGAATGCCCCTAACGAAATCATGGTTACGGCTAACCCCAATGAAATTACATATATAATGGTAAGGACCAAGAGCATGATCGTCCCTGCCTTTGGTGCATCTTCTTTCTTTTTAAGCTGCATCGCCATCAGTCCAATGACCTCAATGCCGCCAAACGCATAAAAGGCATAGATAAGGGATGTCCAAAACCCCTTTAGCCCTTTGGGGAATAATTCATTGTACGTATTCGGAAATGATGGCGGTTTCGCTCCATCAAGACCAAACCAGCCGAAAACGGCACATATTGCAATAATGATAAACATTACGATTGCTGCTGTCTTAATTACAGCAAGGATGTTTTCCACCCTGTCGAACCCTTTTGTTCCCAGCAATACCACCACGATTGAAACAATTGCAAAACCGGATGCAAATAGCCATAGCGGCACTTTCGGGAACCAAAATTGAGATAATAGCGAAAGCGCAGTAAGCTGGCTTCCCATGATCAATATATTGGAGGACCAATAATTCCAGCCACAGCTAAAGCCCGCCCATCTTCCAAATGCTTTATTGGCATAATAACAAAAAGAACCTTCTTGAGGATCGGCAGCCGTCATCTTGGCAAGCAGATTATAAACGATATAGGTACCTAGTGCAGCCAATACAAATGAGAATACAATGGATGGCCCAGTCGTTTTAATCCCTATGGTCGATCCGAGGAAATACCCTGTCCCGATCGTACAGCCTACACCGACCAATGATAGCTGCCACCATTTCATATCGCCCTGTTGTTCACCCGATGCATTGGAATCTTGACCGGTCTTTCCTTTCGCTGAACTGCAATTGGCTTTTGTTGTTGTCATAACATTACCCCCTTCCATCATTCATAGTGTTGATAATGCCACAATGAATTATGCAAGGAAGAAGTTTTCAAATACCCTATGTAATAATCTGAAAGCATTCTTCTTTAGGATATGATGGCAGAAATGCCTTGATAAGCAAAATAAACCCCAAAGCCGACCAATGATAATCCAGAGATGATCGAAATGGCCATTAAGCTTTTTTCATTTAAGAACCTGCGAAATCCATTCGTTAATGCCGCTACAAAAAAATCCCAGCAGGTAAGGCCAAGAAAGATCATCCCGCTATAGATGAAAAGTTGGGAAGTCCCATAACTTGAAGCCGTTTTAGCTAAAACAGATCCATATATCCCCAACCAAAATAAAATGGACAATGGACTGGTCACGGACATGATGAACCCCGTCAAAAAACAGGAAATTAAAGAATCTCTATTCCTGTATTCATTTAATAATATCGTATTAACCCGTAATACACTTTCGACCCCAGAATAAATAAGCACAAATCCGCCAAAAAGCCAAAGAAATATCTGTACGATCGGAATTTCTAAAAACCGTACCATTCCTACATATACTAAAATCATGAACAAAGCATCTGCGATCATCGACCCTGCCCCAACGATCCAGGCATGCCAAAACCCGTTCTTGATTCCTTTATCGATACGAGCGGAGTTCACCGGACCGATCGGTGCTGCAAGGGTAAGTCCCAAAAAAAAGTAACTTAGCAGTAAATGTACACTCAAAAAGCATCACTCCTTCGAGCTAGTTCATGACTTGTACATTTTATGTGGCAACCCTCTGCCTATAACCACATGCCAAAAAAATTTCCCAAGTTACAAAAAAGCCGTGGGGAAGCCCGGCTTTTTGGAATGTTATCGAAGCCGATTAGGCAGCAGCTTCTTTTTTGTCTGAACTAATGCATTTCATAACAATAAATACGATTCCTATACCAATGATCCCTGAAATGATATAGGTCAAATTGATATGATTTTTCATGACAAGGGACATGACCGGAGGGCCTGCCGCAACGCCGATGAACCTTGATGACATGTAGAAGGAGGTTATCGTCCCCCGCTGTTCCTTTTTTATATTTTGAGTGATGATTGCGTCGAGTGTCGGCAATAACGCACCAATTGCTATGCCCACCAAGCTTGTTATGACCAATAGAAGGAAGACATTGTTTTTTGTAAAACCGACAAATACAAGGCTAATTGAAAGGACAGCTAAACTGATCATGATGATCTTTTTCATGATTGGTAACTCCCCTTTGATTTTTTTCCCTGCAACATAAGAAGATACACAAAGAAAAAATAGAGGGATCGCTATCACTAAACCTTTTTTGATTCCATGCAAATCATGGATTTTTTCCAGATTATCAGACAAAAAGAAAAGAACACCGAATAAAACCAACATGACAAATACACCAATCAGGAAAACTGTATATAACCATTTTCCTTCCTGCTTGAATATTTTTTTCGTATCATGCCAGAATTCTTTGAATTTCTTCGGCTCATCCTTCTCCTTTGGTACCTTTATAAAGAAAAAGACCAAAACAATAGATATTAAACTGAAGAATGAAATCGAGAAGAATGGTAAAAACCAGATAAATGCAGCAAACAGGGAACCCAATATTGGACTAAGTACTTTCCCAAATGTATTCGAGGTTTCTATGATACCCAAACAAGAACTCGTTTTTTCATCATCATCTTTGTATAAATCCCCAACCAGAGGCAAAATGATGGGCGAGGCCCCAGACGCCCCAATCCCTTGCAATACCCTCCCAATGATAATCCAGGTATAGGGATCTTCCATTTTCCATGATGCATAACCAGCTATCAAGCCACCGATAAGGGCTAGGATCAGGCTAGGCAGAATTACCATTTTCCGTCCGAATCGATCTGATAAATAACCAGCTATGGGAATTAAAAAAATGGATGCAACGGAATAGCTTGTTATCACCATGCTTGATTGAAATGAAGATATCCCCACCTTTTCCTCGAAAATGGGCAAAACCGGGATAAGCATTGAATTTCCAAGTGTCATTACCAATGGAATCGATGCCATACTGATCAGGCACCACACGCTTACATCTTTATTTTGCTTCTCATGACCTTCCATACTTACACTCCTCATCCATTATAAAAGCAACTTGTTGCATAAAAGGTAACCATTGTGAAACCAATTTGTTTTGCATCATATATTAGATGTCTTCAATTATTATGTTATAGCGCAGAAAGATTTATTCAGTTGCGCTTCTCCCAAAATTACCCCTATTACCTTTAAAACAAAAAACCCATTCTGTTTAAGAATGGATAGAGTTCTTTCGTTTTTATAAAAGAATAATATTCCTTTTTTCACAATCCTTTAATATTTGGTCATTCCATACCGAAACCTGAACCTCGCCAATATGTGCTTTCTTCAACAAAAACATGCATAATCTGGATTGCCCTATTCCCCCGCCTATTGAATACGGAAGCTTGCCTTCCAAAACGGCCTTATGATATTCGAGCACCCTACGATTTTCGGTTTTGGATAATCTTAATTGTTTTAACAGTGACTTTTCATCTACTCGAATTCCCATTGAAGAAACTTCAAAAGCACATTCCAAGAGTGGATTCCATAAAACGATATCTCCATTTAGTTCCCAATCATCATAATCTGGTGAACGGCCATCATGCTTTTCCCCCGATCGTAACTCTCCGCCAATTTTCATAATGAAAATCGCACCATATTTCTTCGTTATGACATTTTCTCTTTCCTTCGGATTCAGATCCGGATATAAATCCTCCAGCTCCTGGGTCGTAATGAAGTGAATGTCATCAGGTAACACAGGCTTAAGCAGATGATGGAATTCAAACATATAATGTTCGGTCGATTTAATGGCTCTATATATTTTTTTCACTTCAGATTTTAATGTATCTACATTACGCTGTTCTTTCGTTATGACTTTCTCCCAGTCCCATTGATCCACAAATAACGAGTGTAGGTTATCCAGTTTTTCATCACGTCTTATCGCATTCATATTTGTGTAAATGCCTTCATCACAAGCCAAACCATACCTTGAAAGAGTGATTCTTTTCCACTTTGCCAAAGATTGAACCACTTCTATTTGTTTATTCTTAATATCCAGAGCTTCAAAGGTAAGAATCCGCTCCACACCATTTAAATTATCATTTATACCGTTACCTTCATTTAAAACGAAAGGTGCAGATACTTTAATAAGGTTTAACACATTTGAAAGTCCTTCTTCAAAATGATTCTTAATTTCATTTATTGCAATATCAGTATGCATGATATCAAGAATTGTTTTATATTTATTCGGCATCGATAATTCAGGCATAATTATCCTCCAATTCCGCTTTGAACAGCGCATGCATTTAAATTGACGTCTTTCCATTTGACTAAATTACATTATGAAGGAGTTTTATGGGTTGTTACAAAAACACACAGGCACGACCATGTACCTCCATAAGCGGCAAACCGGACAATGATTCACCATATCACCTCAAAAAAAGGGCTAAAAATGTGGTACAAGTCCAATTGCCTGAATACATTCAAATAAGCGAAGATGTATCAAACGATGAGGTGATGAATTGGGTGTTTTTTTCAGCTATGTATTATTAGGCTTATCACTGGCTGCTCCTATCGGTCCCATAAACGCTGCTCAATTGGACAAAGGAATCAAGAAGGGTTTTTGGCATGCCTGGGTTTTTGGCTGGGGTGCCATTTTAGCGGATTTTGTTTTTATAGCCCTCGTCTTTTTCGGTGTCGTCCACTTCTTGGACAACTCCTTCATGAAAACATTTTTATGGCTTTTTGGATTTTTCGTCCTGACCTATACCGGAATCGAAAGTCTGCTTAGTGCAGGTAAGATTGAAGTGTATGCACGAAAAGCGAAAGATTCCCTTTTTTCTTCATTCCTGACAGGATTCATCATGTCCCTTTCGAATCCCTTATCCATTTTGTTTTGGCTGGGGATCTATGGATCCATTCTCGCAAACTCCGCTTCAAAATATGATATGGATCATTTACTTTTATACAGTTCAGGCATCCTTATCGGCCTCTTGATCTGGGATTTCGCAATGGCCATCATCGCCAGCACCTTCAGACGCTTTTTATCCAAACCCATTCTAATGGGCATCTCGATTATATCGGGTATATCCCTTATAGGGATCGGCATATACTTTGCCATCCAGGCAGCAAAGGTTTTATTTACATAAAGTGATGAGCCTTACTCGTGAATAGATAAAATAGGCCGCCTATTTTATTATCCTTCTTTGTCCATGTCGGACACTTATCCCTTTTTGTTCATAGCCTGAAAGGGTAAACACAAAGGGAGGATTTCTTGAATGTATAATTACGGTTATTACTCTTATAATGTTCCATATTATACTGCTCCATATTATTACGATAATTCCTATGCTCATTTGCCCTATTATGATGACAGACTGCCAGTACAAACACTGGTTCCAGTAGCCACTATTCAGAGCCATTTAAACGCAGGCCGGCAAGGTCATTGCTTCAGGGGCTTTTGGGGTAACACCCAGCACACCTTTATTTTAATGGGGATAAATAATACTACTGGCATGGTACAGATACTCGAAGGTGGCATTCCAAATGAGGTTCATCATACAGATATAGTTGGATTACAATACCTAGGATTAACCTGCCCTGTCGGTGGCGGCGGACAAGGCGGTGGTCAAGGCGGCGGTCAAGGCGGCGGTCAGGGTGGACCGGGCGGTAACTGTTTCCAGCAGTTCATTCCGGGCGTTGGCTGGGTATGGATTTGTAGATAAAAAAAGACAGTCGAGTTATTCGGCTGTCTTTTTTTACTCGTGAGTTTCTCGTATTTACTCGTGAATTTCTCGCTTTTACTCGTGAATTTCTCGCTTTTACTCGTGAGTTTCTCACTTTTACTCGTGAGTTCCGGATTAAGCTGCGTTCTTGTTAGACGCTGCGTTCTTTTATTTGCTGGACCATTTTATTGATGAACGTTTCTATTGCGACATTTTCAACTTCTTGTTCCCCGTATTTCCGGACATTTACTTCATTTTCTTTCTCTTCTTTATCTCCAAGGACCAGCATGTATGGGATTTTGCCCATCTGTGCTTCCCTGACTTTATACCCCAGCTTTTCATTCCGATCATCGATTTTCACTCTTATGCCTTGATTCTTCAGTGCTTTTTGAACCTTTAAACAATAATTCAAATGAACTTGTGAGACAGGGATGATCTGTACTTGCACCGGGGCAAGCCATACCGGAAAAGCACCGGCAAAGTGTTCTATCAGGATTCCAAAAAAACGATCGATCGATCCAAAAATGGCACGATGAATGACGACCGGACGGACTTTTTCATTATTTTCATCGATGTAAGTCAGATCAAATTTGTCTGGCATTTGAAAATCAAGTTGGATTGTTGCACATTGGTGGCTTCGTTTTAATGCATCTTTAATATGAAAATCAATTTTCGGTCCATAAAATGCCCCGTCCCCTTCATTTACTTGATAATGTATCCCGATGCTTTCCAGAACATTTTTCAAGGCTGTTTCAGAAGCTTCCCAAAGGGAATCTTCGCCCATTGAATCCTCCGGACGAGTCGAGAGCTCCACGGAATATTCGAATCCAAAAGTGCGATACACCTTATCGATCAGATGAAACACTTGTTTAATTTCACTTTCGATTTGATCCTGCCGTACATAGATGTGGGCATCATCCTGACAAAATGTACGGACACGCAGCATCCCATTCAATGCACCGCTATATTCATGACGGTGCACTTGACCGAATTCGGCCATCCGGATGGGTAAATCCCTGTAAGAATAAAGACTGTTTTTATAAATAAGCATATGGCCCGGACAGTTCATTGGCTTCATCGCGAATTTTGTTTGATCCACCTCAGTGAAGTACATATTCTCGTGATAATGGTCCCAGTGGCCCGATTGTTCCCATAACCGCTGATTCATCATGAAAGGAGTCCGAACTTCGTCGTAATCAGCCTCAGTCTGAAGCTCACGCGAGAACTTCTCCAATTCATTTCTAACGATTTGTCCTTTCGGTAAATAAAATGGCATTCCAGGGGCTTCCTCCGAAAACATGAATAACTCCAACTGCTTCCCTAATTTACGATGATCGCGTTTGGCCGCTTCTTCCAGGAATTTAAAATGTTCCTGCAAATCTCTATTCTTTCGGAAAGCCACGCCATACACCCTTTGAAGAACTTCATTTTGATTGTCTCCCCGCCAATAGGCACCCGATACACGAGTCAATTTGAACGATTTTACAAATGATGTGGATGGAAGGTGAGGTCCTCTGCAAAGATCGACGAATTCCCCCTGTTGATAGAGCGTTAATTTTTCACCATTAGGGATGTTCTTTGCTATATCCAATTTGAATGACTCTCCTCTGCCCTCGAATAACTTCACAGCTTCTTCATAAGTCACTTCACTTCTTTTAATTTCCAAATTTTCACTTATGATGTGTTCCATCTCTTTTTCAATGGCTTGCAGATCTTCTGAGCTCAAAGGATGGTCTAACTTAAAATCATAGTAAAAACCATCTTCCACGACTGGTCCCATTCCTAATTCCACATTACGGTATAATCTTTTCACAGCCTGTGCCAAAACATGCGCCGATGTATGTCGTAATACTTGTAATCCTTCATCCGAATCGAGAGTCAAGATCGACAGCTCGGCATCCTTATTAAGCTTGTGACTTAGATCAACCAGTTGCTTATCCAGTTTTCCTGCTACTGCCTTTTTCCTTAAACTGAAGCTGATTGAGCCTGCCACACTTTCCACTGTAGTCCCTTGCGGATACTCCTTTTGCTGCCCATCCGGGAATTGAACTTTAATCATTTTTTCACCCATCACATAAACACCCCTTTTTTAATAATAAAAAAACGCACTCATCCCTACGAAAGGGACGAGTGCGTTTACCCGTGGTTCCACCCAATTTCCCATAAGCAAAAAACACTCATGGCTCTGGAGCTTGTAACGCAGCTTAGACGATATCAGTTACTCTTGTTCACCGATATAGCTCAAAGGCGGTAAATCAGTTTCCTAAGCCAGGAAGTTCGCAGCTGCCCTTCCCTCTCTGCAGACCGTAAAAAAGATTCATGTCCTTATCATGGCAATATTTTTATATATAAAAAAACGCACCCATCCCTATGCAAGGGACGAGTGCGTTTACCCGTGGTTCCACCCAATTTCCCATAAGCAAAAAACACTCATGGCTCTGGAGCTTGTAACGCAGCTTAGACGATATCAG
>NZ_JBIWEU010000003.1:193075-225826 GCF_044762675.1 Peribacillus sp. NPDC096448
CAGTTACTTTTTGTTCACCGATATAGCTCAAAGGCGGTAAATCAGTTTCCTAAGCCAGGAAGTTCGCAGCTGCCCTTCCCTCTCTGCAGACCGTAAAAATGATTCATGTCCTTATCAATGCTTCTAAAATTTTATATTGTTATATATATTACAATATATTCCCATAAGTGACAACCTCAATTTTTTCATATCATCACAAACACTAAATTGGTATAATTAGTAAAAAAGGAGTTTCTATGAAAAGTTTAAGTCATTGGTCAGCCGTATTTGCAGTGATTGGTACTCTATCATTTTGCTGTTCCCTTGCTTCACCAAAAGCCTCCGAGCTGCTTATGATTTCAGGATTCGGTGCGTTGCTTATTGGTATGTTATGCAGTTTTGGGGCCATGTATAAAAATGAAAAAGGAATGTCGAAATTTTTGGCTTTGGCTGCATTTTTTCTTTTAAGTTTCATTCTCGTTTGGAATGAACCATTTCAAATTGTCAGGCTCTTGACCTGGATGAAAAATTAGCCAAAATGAAAAACCCGTTCGCCATGACGGGTTTTTTGATTGATTCAATCTTCATAGGCTATCGTTCGACTTGAATTCTTTATTCCAAGCCATAGCGTAAGTCCAGTGGTCCAAAGTATTAGCGCGCATCCAAAGCCGAGCAATGATAACGGTGCAAGGATTCGATGCTCCCCAAACATGACCGTGTCTGGCACAATCAGCCATGTGATAAGCGCCAATAAACAGAGAAGCACTCCTGTTGCATAGTAAACCTTGATTTGGAAAAGTGACGCCAAAGGTAAAAAATGAATCCCTACAATAATGGCGATGACTCCCGGTATAAGATTTGTCTGATTGATCAAGTTACAGATGGCAATGGCAATCCCAATCAGCAAACCTTCGGCAATGAAGACCATATTAAACAAAAATCCGGTACGCTTCAGACGCCTAGCCCCATTTTCTGAAACTTGATTGGACATTTTTTGTGATGCATGTATTAATGAGAGGCCACCGATAACCATGATGATTCCTACGAATATGGCTGCGAGTTCCACGTAGGGAAACCCCCACCCCTGCAATCCCATTACACCGGTACCCGCCCACAGTGTACCGAAGACCGCCACGAAAATGACTCCAATTCCAGAACCGCGAAACGCCTCTTTCATCATCAGTTTCCTTTCATCCACAGTATTATCGTACATAGAATAATAGTATTGCAGATCCTCCCCAATTATTCAGTTGCAAAAAAATGATTTAAATACCTTATTGCAAAAATTACCATACTGCGATATTATGTCATTAATTAGTAATTGATTAATCACTAATTAATTAAAATATGGAGGATACCAATGGCCAGACCCAAAAAAGAGAATCGAAAAGATGACATTCTGGAAGCTGGTTTGGAGGTTTTTGCAGATAAAGGCTACTACAATACAACGACTGCCTTAATTGCAGAAAAAGCCGGCATTTCGCAGCCTTATGTGTTTAAATTCTTTAAAACTAAAGAGGAGTTATTCGTAGCGGCTCTGGACCGGGCATACGAAAGGATCCTTCAAGCTTTTGAAATTGAATCAGGACCCGAAGACCTTGTTAACAAAATGATCAAGGTATATGAAGAATTGACTGAGTCCAATCCCAATGAAATTGCCCTGCAGGTCATAGGACTTTCAGTGACGGAAGACGCAATAAGAAATTCTACTCGATCAGGGTTAGCAAGCATTAGGAATCACACACTTGAAAAATTTCAATCTGCCGGAATTCCGAATGCCGAAGATCAAGTGACCACCTTCCTGGCGAGGGGGATACTCTGCAATATTTCCCACTTCATCAAGATGCCCGAGCTTATGGATGGCGGGGGCAAGTAAGAACCGATTTTCATCGGTTCCTTATTTTGAATATTCATTTAGTGATTAATCAATAAATTAAAAGGGGATGTAAGATATGAAGAAAGCTATTGTGTTGGGAGCAACCGGCGGATCAGGTCAAGTCATTGTTTCAGAACTGTTATCAAGGGGCACAGAAGTCATCGCTTTCGGTCGTTCAAGAAGTAAGCTGGAGCAATTAATGAAAGAGCATGATCATTCGCAACAATTATCATACAGAATGGGTGACATCTTTGATTATAAAACAATTGTAGAGGCTGCAGAAGATGCGGAAGTCATTTTTCAATGTGCCAACGTTCCCTATCAGGAGATGGCTTCAAAACTTCTTTCACTTGGGGAAAGTGTCATGAAGGCAACCGATATTTTAGGTAAGAAGGTTGTCATTGTAGATGGGATATATATCTATGGGCACCAAATTGCGAAAGGAGATGAAAACCATCCAAAACAGCCGCATACAAAAAAAGGGCAAATCAGGTTGGAATTCGAGAAGCTCATATTCAGCCAAAAATGGAAAAATGCCAGAGCATTGATTGTCAGGCTGCCCGACTATTATGGCGCTACCTCACAGAACTCCTACCTTCAGCCTACCTTGAATGGCCTAGCTGCCAATAAAACGTCCGTCTTTATCGGGGACTTAAAAACACCAAGAGAATATGTCTACTTACCGGATGCAGCAAAAATGATCGTGGAAATAGCAGAAAAAGACGACTCCTATGGAGAAAATTGGAACATTCCTGGGGCTGGTCTGATTTCCGGAAACGAAATCATCCAAATTGCCCGTCAGGTAACAGGACAGAAAAAGATGGTCCTTCCCCTTACAAAAAACATCATTCAGGTACTTGGCTTGTTCAACCCTTTCATGAAAGAAGTAGTGGAAATCATGTATTTAACCAAAGAAGGATTCATCCTGGATGGAGAAAAATATGAAAAACGCATCGGCCCCATACCTAAAACTCCATACAAAGAAGGAATGGAAGAAACAATGCGAACTTTAATGAGATAATTGCCGCTTTCGTCGATATAATTGGATTTTCGAAGATATATTCCTATTTTCGGAGATATAACTGGATTTTCGGAGATATAACTGGATTTTCGGAGATATATTCCTATTTTCTGAGATATAACTGGATTTTCGGAGATATATTCCTATTTTCGGAGATATAACTGGATTTTCGGAGATATAACTGGATTACGATACAAATCTTCATAAAAAAACCTGAGTCCCAAAGGGGAGCTCAGGTTTTTTCCATTGATATCAGGCCACATCTGATTTATCGAATTGACAATCTTTTAATGCTATTAATTTGGTCTTGTGATAAATCTTGTATCCTAACCAGATCACCAGGAATACCGGTAATCCGATGTAAGAGACAGCGACGCTATACCAGTCGATGCTGCCGCTTAGGAATGCTTCATAATTCTGTCCTGCTATGACGAGCATGCACAGGCTGAATGAAAGAATCGGACCGAATGGAAACCATTTTGCTTTATATTTCAATTCGTTTACGTCACCACCTTGTGCAACATAGGCACGTCTAAAGCGATAATGGCTTATGGCGATTCCAATCCAGGCGATGAAGCCAGTCAGCCCGGATGCATTCAATAGCCAAGTGAATACATGGTCCCCGAAAATGGAGGTCAAGAAGGCGAGTCCCCCAATTAAGGATGTCATGATCAAGGCATTCATCGGGATCCCCCTGCGGTTGACTTTGGCCAGGAATTTTGGAGCTTGACGATCTTTTGCCATCGACCATAACATCCGTGTTGATGCATATAGCCCGGAGTTCCCGGCGGATAGTAAGGAAGTTAACACGACCGCATTCATGACGGATGCCGCGAATGCCAGTCCTGCCCGTTCAAAGACAAGGGTGAAAGGGCTTACAGAAATATTTTCGACATCTCCGTTCAACAAGCTTGGACTCGTATACGGTATTAAGAGGCCGAGTATCAGGATCGCCCCGATGTAAAATAATAGGATGCGCCAAAATACTTGGCGGATTGCATTGGGAACATTTTTTTCGGGTTCTTCACTTTCCCCGGCAGCAATACCAACCAGTTCCGTGCCTTGAAAAGAAAATCCTGCGATTAGAAAGATTGAGATGATCGATAAAAATCCTCCCTTGAATGGTGCCTCATCCATGGTGAAGTTTTCAAATCCGATCACCTTTCCGCCAAAAATCCCCAATATGGTCAATAAACCAATAACGATGAAGCAAATGATGGCAATGACTTTTATTAGTGCAAACCAATATTCAGATTCACCATAGCTTTTAATGGATAGGGCGTTGAGGGTGAAGACGATTCCAAGAAATATGGCACTCCATATAAGGCTGGGTACATCAGGGAGCCAGAATTTCATGATGATGGCTGCTGCAGCTATTTCCACGGCAAGGGTGACTGCCCAGTTAAACCAATAATTCCAGCCAAGTGCAAAGCCGAATGCGGGATCAACAAAGCGTGTGGCATAGGTGGAAAAGGATCCCGATACAGGCATATATGTTGCCATTTCCCCTAAGCTCGTCATCAGGAAATAAACCATGATTCCAATGCAGGCATAGGCAGCGAGGGCACCACCGGGCCCTGCACTCTGGATGGTTGCCCCGCTCGCCAGGAATAATCCGGTTCCTATTGAACCGCCGATGGCTATCATGGTCATATGCCTTGCTTTCAGTTGCCTTTTAACTGTCGGTTCTTGATTATCAATGGGATTCCTTTTAACTGTCGGTTCTTGATTATCAATGAGATTCATGTCCATAAGGTTCCTACCTCATTTTCTTTTAAAGTTAAAAGTTCAAGAATAAAAGAGTTTTTTAACAACCGCTTTATGAATGACTTAATAGATCGCTTCACTTGCTGGGATGCCTATCCAGTTTAATTGCCATTCCCTGGTATCGTTTCCCTATTCCCGGATTGGGTGATCCCATCCTGCTCAGTCTCCATTCCACACCATTGAATTAAAGTAAGGGCAATGATCTCGGCTGTCGAGAACACGTTGTCGAGCAGGATGTATTCATTTGGATAGTGGGCAACCTCGGTTACTCCCGGCCCGAAAACGATTGCTGGCGTTTCACCGACATGTGTCAGCAATCCCCCGTCCGTTCCCCAAGGGGAGGCTTCAATGACCGGGTCCTGTCCGGCAACTTGCCGATATTGATGAACAAGCGCATTCATCAGTTCATGCTCTACATCAATTGCTCCTGGAACCCAGCGGGCCCCGAACCATTCCAATACGGGCGGGTTTTCCTTGAACCATTGGTCCGCTTCCTCAAGCTGCAATAACCAGGAAGCCATTTCGTCCTTCGCCTGTTCCATCGTTTCCTCCGGCGCAACGCCCATCCTTCCTTCGACTTTCACAAGGTCGGGAACGGATGACGGCCAATTACCGCCTTCAATGACGCCTAGATTGATTGGAATCGGAATAGGCGTGTTCTGATAAAGCGGATCACTGATACGTGCATTTCGCTTTTCTTCCAAGGCACGAATATGATTGATGACGGTCATGGTTTTTTCAATCGCACTAACGCCTTCATACCTTGTTCCGCCATGGGCTGACCGTCCTTTAACATGGATTCGGAACCACATCGAACCCTGCTGTTTCGGGAAGATCCTCATTTTCGTCGGTTCAGGGATCAGGGCGGCATCGGCTTTATATCCCCTCAGGACAGCCGCTAATGTTCCGGCCCCGCCGCTTTCTTCTTCAATCACACTTTGAAAAATGACATCTCCTTTTAATTGGATGCCATTTTCCTTCAATGCCTGCATCGCAAGGATCAGCGAAACATTTCCACCCTTCATATCGGTTACGCCGCGTCCAAACATCCTTCCATTCTTAATCGCTCCGCTATATGGGTCGTCATCCCACTGATCTCGGTCTCCGTCCGGTACCACATCGATGTGTCCGTTCAAGATGATGGAACGTCCGCCTCCAGTCCCTTTCATGATACCCACCACATTGGGGCTGTTGGAGAATTCACTGCGCGGAGAATAGAAATAAGAGTGCTTTTTCAGCTCGCCGCCGTCAGGTTCCCAACTATCGATCTGCAAACCCATTTCCTGCAGCTTTTGGGCGACGATGGCCTGTGCTCCTGCTTCATTTCCTTGTGTACTCGGGGCTTGTACCATTTTTTGCAATAGGTTCGTTCCTTCTTCCCGATGATCCTTGATCCATTGGTTTATCCGTTTTTGTATATCCGGCACATTTATCCTCCTTAATTACACATATTCTCATAGATTACTGAAAGTCCCATTCCGCCTGCCATACACAACGTTACCATTCCGTACTTAACTTGTGAACGCAACATTTCATGCATCAGTGTGACTGTCAATTTTGCACCTGTTGCTCCTACAGGGTGACCAAGTGCAATTGCCCCCCCATTGACATTGACAATATCCGGATTCAAATCTAACTCCTTGATCACTGCAAGTGCTTGGGCAGCAAAGGCTTCATTAAGTTCAATCAGTCCGATATCCCCTAACGATAGACCTGCTTTTTCCAATGCCTTTCGAGTAGCGGGTACTGGTCCAATCCCCATAACTCCAGGTTCAACTCCTGCACTGGCAAAAGCCTTTATTTTCAAGAGCGGTTTTAATCCCTTTTCTTCTGCTTGCTGCTTGGACATTAAAAGTACAGCTGCAGCCCCATCATTCATAGGACAGGCATTTCCTGCCGTAATGGTTCCTTCATTTTTGAATACTGCCTGAAGACTGGCTAGTTGATCTAGACGAATGTCCTCGCGTACCCCTTCGTCATGGTTGAAGATTTGAAGTCCTTTTCGATCCTTGATTTTAAGCGAAATAATTTCTCTATTAAAGCGACCCTCTTCTATAGCTTTCCAAGCCTTCTTGTGGCTTTGATAAGCAAATTTATCCTGTTCTTCACGACGGATACCATATTTTTCAGCCAAGCGCTCGGCAGTGACTCCCATATGATCATTTTCCAAGGAACATATTAATCCATCTGCCAGCAGAGCATCCTCCATCGTTAAGTTTCCAAATTTATTGCCCCATCTATTTTTCACGATATAAGGCACATTGCTCATGCTCTCCACTCCGCCGGCAATAATGACGTCTTCTTGACCAGCAGCGATAGTTAAAGCGGCGTTGGTAATGGCCTTTAAACCTGATCCACATGCTTTGATTACAACGTGTCCTGGGACACTGTGTGGGAAACATGCCAGCTGCGACGAAATTCGTGCCGAGTTAAGTCCGCCTCCGTGGACATAGCCGTGTCCGAAAATCACTTCATTGACTTTTTCTTTACCCAAACCGGAATTCTCCATTAAACCTTCCAATACTTGACGGCCCAATTCGGTAGCTTTAACATTCCTGAGTGATTTTCCAAAGGATCCAACTGCAGTTCGCGCCCCAGCAACGATGACAACCTCATTCAAGCTTTTTTCCTCCTCTTGCCTATTCAATGGTGCTGACGGCAGCATGGATTTTCAATGATGCCTCTGTATTCCTTATCACATCATCCACGGTATATGGCGCCATGACTTCCTTAAGCACCAATCCCTCTTCTGTTACTTCCATGACAGCCATATCCGTAATGATTAAATCCACACTCTTTCTTGCCGTCAATGGAAGCGTACATGTCTTCAAGATCTTAGATTCACCCTGCTTATTCACGTGATTCATCAGGACAATCACCTTTTTGGCTTTCTGGGCAAGCTCCATTGCACCGCCCATACCCGGCACCCGCTTTCCTGGGACGATCCAATTCGCCAAATCCCCTTTTTCACTGACTTCCAGGGCCCCAAGGATGGTGATGTCGATGTATCCTTTCCTGATCATCCCAAATGCCGTTGCACTGTCAAAGTAAGAAGCTCCCATTACAGTGGTGATCGGGAAACCTCCCGCATTACAGAGGGCAGGATCTTCTTTTCCGGGTTCAGGACTTGGACCCGTACCGAGAACTCCATTTTCCGCATGGAACAGCACATGTATATCTTGAGGAATATGATCCGCCACCAAGGTAGGGATGCCGATGCCTAAATTGACGATCAATCCGTCATGGATTTCCTTGGCGGCGCGTTTCGCGATGCGATTTCGTACATCTACTGCCATGCCCATTTCCAATTCACCCCTTTTGTCGGAATTACCATATCTACATAAATGCCTGGTGTGGCAATACATTCCGGATCCAATTCGCCTGCAGGAACGATTTCCTCCACTTCCGCAATCGTGAAGGCACCTGCCATCGCTACCAGCGGATTGAAATTACATGCAGTCTTGTCGTACACTAAATTCCCAAGTGAATCGGCCTTTTTGGCATGGACGATGCTTACTTCAGCCGTCAAAGCGGTTTCCACCAAATATTCTTTTCCTTCTATCACAATCTTGTCCTTGCCTTCTTCGGATATCGTACCAATCCCGACATCGACAAAAATCCCGCCTAAGCCTACACCGCCGGCACGAATCCGTTCGGCTAATGTCCCCTGCGGTGAAAATTCGACTTGGAGCTTTCCTTCAGTCATGAGCTTGCCGGCATTAGGATTGGATCCGATATGCGAGGCAATCACTTTCTTTGCCCTTTCAGCAGTCACAAGCCGGCCAATGCCGATATCAGGAAATCCAGTATCATTGCCAATCAAGGTCAATTCCTTAACGCCCTTGGCAAGGATGCCCTGTACAAGCGTCGGAGGAGTCCCCACTCCGCCAAATCCGCCATACATGAGTGTGCATCCATCGGAAATATGCTCCAGCGCTTCTTCCATGGTCACAATTTTGTTTTTCTTCGTAATGACCTGCTTCATACCGTTCCTCCTAAATAGCCTGCATGTCTTCAATCAAGCCTTCCGCGTGCAATTCTTGCTGTAACTCTTCGAGGGAAGCTTCCAGTATCTTGACGAGGCGATCGATTTCTTCATTCGTAATGATTAATGGCGGAGATATGATAACCGCATCACCAGCGATTCCTTCAATCGCACCTGCAGCAGGATAGATTATCAACCCCTTCGCAAAAGCCTTGTTGACAAGCCTTGGAGTCAGGCCGATTTGCAAGTCGAAAGGCGTTTTTGATACCCGATCTGAGACAAACTCGAGTCCAAGGAGAAGCCCTTTCCCCCTCACATCACCGATGATGTCGAATTCTTTAGCCAACCCTTGCAGTTTCTTAAACAGATATTGACCTTTCTCTTCCGCTGCCCGAACCAGGTCATTGCGCTCAATGTAGGAAAGCACTTCCAATGAAACGGCTGCCGATAGAGGGTTTGCACTATATGTGTGTCCGGCCATGATTGATTTTGAGCCTTTTAATATGGGCTCCATGACACGGTCAGTAATCATCGTGGCTGCGATTGGAGTATACCCCGCGCTCATTCCTTTACCCAATGCAATGATATCCGGGGTGACTCCCCAGTGTTCCATTGCGAACATTTTTCCTGTCCGGCCGATTCCCGTCATTACCTCATCGGCGATAAAAAGAATGTCATAGGTTTCGCAGATTTCCTTAATCCTTTGATAGTAGCCATCCGGCGGTGTTACAGCACCAGCCGATGCCCCGATTATCGGTTCTGCGATGAAGGCTGCGATATTCTCGGAGCCGACCCTTTGAATGGCTGTCTCCAGTTCATCTGCACACTTAAGCTTGCATCCTGATGTTTCATTATTATGAGGACAGCGATAGCAGTAAGGAGCAGATATGCTAGGAAAATCCTCCAATAGCGGCACAAAACGTTTTCTTCTTGGTACATGGCCTGACATCGATAAAGCGCCCATCGTGATCCCGTGATAACTCGTCCACCTGGAGATTATGCGATTTTTTCGCTCGAACCCTTTTTCTTGCCAATGTTGAATCGCGATCTTCATTGCCGTTTCGGTCGCTTCCGATCCACTGTTCACAAAAAATGACCAATTCAAATCCCCTGGAGCCAGCTCACTTAGCTTTTTGGCCAATGCCTCTGCGGCTCCGCTCGTAAAATGAGACCTATATGCAAAAGAAACCTTGCGGGCCTGCTCCGTCATCGCCTCGACAATATCCAATACACCATGTCCAATACTTGCCGTGACTGCACCTGATGAGCCGTCTATATACTGTTTTCCATCTGTATCATAAAGATAAATTCCATTCCCATGAGAGATAGTGGGATAGTCCTGATCTAAAGTAGGCTTAATCAAATGATTTCGTTCCATTTCATCTCTCCTTTTTAACGTTCGTACACATTATCTATTAATCTATTACGTTTTTAAAAGACTAAAAGGCTCATCCTGAATCAGGATGGATTCCGTAGGGCAGCCTTCCATGGCATCTTGCATGTCATCATGCAGGATTTCAGGAACTTCGGCAATCCCCTGATTATCGTCCAGGATGACGAAAGCGATCCCTTGATCGTCATAGTCATAAATCTCAGGACCTGTTGAACCGCACGCCCCGCACGCAATGCAGGTTTCTTTATCAACCCATGTGTATTTAGCCATAGAAAAATCCTCCTACTTGAGGGATAAATCTTTACCCCAAATATTCATGTCCTCATACTTATCCCAAATATTGCAATTCTTCGTTAATCTGCCCCCATATTCATATCCCAGCTGATGAAAGACGGCGTTCATGCCCATTGACAATGAACGGGCCAATGAATAAGAGCAATAAATATTTTTCCTGAACAATTCTTGTTCCAATGCGGAGATGAGCACCTTCATGAAACCATGCTTTCGATGCTGGGGAATTGTTGCACAGTCCGTTATTTCAGCATTGTGATACATCTCATTCACTTCAGCGGATGCAGCACTCACGATGGTTCCTTCATATTCGATAACACTAAAGATCGTACCTTCCTCCATCACTTTCTTGATATATCGCTCATCATTCATCGGTGTAGGATAGGTTTCAAAAATGGCACCATATAACTTCGCCAGCTCTTGTGCATCTTTCTCCGAAGCAGACCGGAGGATATAACCTTCAGGTATTTGCTGGGATTCAATCGGTCTAGAAACCCTGCTTACATCTTGGATGACTTTATCTTCCTTGACCCAAAAGTCGCTTGTCCGCCTTTCATCCGTTAAATAGAAGGCCATGCAATAGGCGTCATTCCCTTTGAAATACTTGCTCAATATTCCTTCCAGCATGAATCCTTGACTTAACGCCGCTGATAAATCTTCATTCCTGGCTTTTAGTATCACTTTTGTAAAGCCCTGCTCCTTTGCGATGGCAAGGGCCCGATCGATCGCTTTTTTGAGATTTCCCCGATAATCATCCATGCGTAAGCGCTGATTGGCATGATCATGATAGAGTTCCATCGTATAACAATCCCCGGTCTCCATTTGGGTGAAAAAAGGCAGCTTTTGAACAGGCATCATGTATCCCCCTTATTTAAAGAATTCGGGAGAAGAGATGCATATCATCCGCTTCTCCCGGCATTCTATTTCCAATTGAATAATTTTTTGACAGGTGCCTGAAGAAGCTGATCATACGTGAATTCATCAGGATATTCACTAACATCATATATGGATAAGGCTTCATCCACCTTTTGATTCATCGAATCAGATACATAGATTCCACATTCAGGACAGTTTATGGCTGGAACTTGAAGGACTTTTATTGAGCGTTTCCCGTCAGGCATGATCCAGTAACAATCCTTCTTTACACTTTCTTCTACATTTGGGGCATTGCACCACAAGCAGTCCATCTTCACTCCTCCTTACCATCAGATTTCACCGAGCCACTAGCGGCCAAGGCATTCTTTTTTTCTTGGGCTAACCTTAATTTTTCCTTCATTTCATCCCGTTTATCACGGCGATCCTTCAAGGAAGCATGTTCCTCAGTGCTTTCATACGCTTTTCTCTTATCAAGACGACGAAGGCCCTCTGGAACCAAGTTGAATTTCTCGTCAGTCATGAGCGCGGAAATCCCGACGGCTTCTTTCCTATCCGCAGTACCATACACTTCATCAAAGTAAGCATCCGCACTGCCGGCAACATAATTCTTCGGCTCCGGATAGCTTGTGATTACTCCTTCAAAGTTCCGTAAAACGACTTTATCCGGACTTTGCGAAAGAAGGTAATTCGGGGTCAAGGCAATCTTTCCGCCACCGCCAGGAGCATCCACCACAAAGGTTGGCACTGCATATCCTGATGTATGGCCGCGCAGCGCTTCAATGATTTCCAGTCCTTTTGAAACCGGCGCCCGGAAATGGCCAATGCCTTCAGATAGATCACATTGATAAATGTAATAAGGTCTTACCCTTGCTTTTACACAGTCATGCATAAGCTTTTTCATGATATGGACACTATCGTTGATACCAGCCAGGATGACTGCCTGATTACCAAGCGGCACTCCTGCCATCGAGAGCATATCACATGCCTTTTTCGCTTCATCCGTCAATTCAAGTGAATGATTGAAATGCGTATTCAACCAAACCGGATGGTATTTTTTCAGAATATTACATAAATTTTCCGTAATCCTCTGCGGGAAAACGACCGGTGCACGTGTGCCGATCCTGATGATTTCCACATGCGGGATGGCGCGTAAATTACTCAATACGTATTCAAGGATCTTATCATTGATCAACAGGCCGTCACCGCCAGAGATCAGGACGTCCCTCACTTCCGGAGTGTTCCGGATATATTCAATCGCCCCGTCAAGCTGCTTCTTGGGAACACCCATGCCAACCTGACCTGAAAAACGGCGTCGCGTACAATATCTGCAGTACATGGAGCATTGGTTCGTTACAAGGAATAGAACACGGTCCGGATAACGATGCGTCAATCCTGGAACAGGGGAATCCTCATCCTCATGCAGCGGATCCTCCAAATCATATCTAGTCTTGTTCATTTCTGCCGAAAGCGGTACAGACTGTAAACGAATCGGACAGCGAGGATCATCGGGATTCATCAAAGAAGCATAATAAGGCGTAATGTTCAACGGAATCGTTTGAGTCGAAATCCGGACTCCTTCCTCTTCGTCCGGTGTCAGGTTGACGACCTTTTTCAGATCATCCAGTGTTTTAATCGTATTGGTCAATTGCCAGATCCAATCATTCCACTGCTCTTCCGTTACATCCTTCCACAATTCGATATCATTATAATGCCTGCGTCCACCTAGGTATTCTTTATGTTTTACATCAATTCCCATTAAATTCATTTATAATGCCCCCTTATTATAAGAACTTATCAATATACTCTCGCAAGAATGATGCCAACATTAATACCAAGGGAAATATAAGCAAAACGGGGTAAATCGAGCTTAAAACCGCAAGATATTTTTCATTATGCATAATTTTTTGCAGCCAGATTCTTTGCGCCAAGCAATAAAAAAAAGGCTCTCTATACAAAAGAGCCCTCTTCAAGTTACATCATGATCAAGAAAGTGACAGCGTTTCCAAAAAAAACCGAAATCACTTGGATCCCTTCGATCCTGCCGTATAAACTTTTTCAATGCCGTACTTGTTTAACTTATATTGCAGTCCCTGTCTTTTAATATTGAGGGCTTCTGCTGTTTTGCTGATATTCCCGTTATACTTCTCGAACATATTGATGATCATTTCCTTTTCCATTTCTTCAAGAACGACAGGTAAATCAATCTTGTTTTTCAATGGGGAAGGCTGGCTCTGTGCATTAGCTGCAGCGTAATTTCCTGAAGGGAAAAGATAAGCAGGAAGATGATGTTCATCAATCATATCCTCCCCAGCGTCCATGACATTGAAGGTTAACTCGATGGCATGTCCCAGTTCACGAATGTTCCCGGGCCATGGATATTGAAGAAGCCGCTGCATCGCCTTTTGACTGATTCCGCGCACTTCCGTAAAAAATGATTTGTTGAATTTTTGAATAAAGTGATTGACGATTTCCGGAATATCCGTTTTACGCTCAGAAAGAGAAGGCATTTGGATCGTCACGACATTGAGGCGAAAAAATAAATCCGAACGAATGATTCCCCGCTCCAACGCCTCTTCTGGAGAAATGTTCATCGCAGCAATGATCTTCACATTAATCTTTTGCTCCTTCGAACCTCCAACACGGCGCACCTCACCTTCCTGAAGCACCCGCAGCAATTTTGCCTGCAGACCGAGGTCAAGGCTATTCAGCTCATCAAGGAAAAGGGTACCGCCATTTGCCTGCTCAAAAATGCCCATGCGATCCATAGCTCCGGTAAAAGCCCCTTTCGTCGTGCCGAACAGCAGCCCCTCCATCAATTCCTTTGGAACGGCCGCACAGTTTTGCGCGATGAATGGCTGATTTCGCTGAGCACTTACATTATGTATACTTTGCGCGACCAGCTCTTTCCCTGTCCCTGTTGGTCCATAAATCATGACTGGGGAATGTGTACGGGCCGCTTTTTTCGCCAATGAAATCGCTTGCTGAAAAGCGGGGCTATTGCCGATCAAATCACTAAAATGATAGGTCGCCGTGCCTTCAGAGAACTTATTTTTCTTATGGGTCTCGGCCAGCTGGGAACGCAAATCGACAATTTGGTCATACATATTCATGACCTTCGTAATATCCTTTGCGATTTCCACTGCCCCAATAATTTCACCATCCTCATACAAAGGATACGTACTATTGATCGACGTTATTTTTTTCTCCTTTAAATTGACATATGTTTGAATGGACTCAATCGTTTCATTGCCTTTTTCCAATGCCACATGCAACGTACTGGATTCATCAGTCAATGAAGGATAAAGCTGAAAAATATTCTCCCCCAGCACCTGCTCCCGATCCAGCCCGTCGATATGCGCCATCATTTCATTGTAAAAAACCGTATCCCCATCTTTATTCACAATATGGACACCCACATTGATCACATTCAATATCCATTCAAATTGAGTGGAAAACTGATTTACTGAAGATTTCATTTCTTCATCTCCGTTCTCTGTCATTTGATAGAATCACCTGTAAATTATAGCATTTAATGGGAAACATTCATCTCTTTATTCTTATTAAAATCAAACTTCAACACAAAGGCAATAGGATAATGAGGTCAAATAAAGGAATCTAGCATTTAGCCAAGAAGATTATATAAGAAAAATAAAATTTAGGGGTGAGTCAGATTTCGGGAACTAGATTAGAAATTAAACCGTGGGAAGATAAAGACCTTGAATTACTATTTCAACTAAATGCCCCAGAAATGATGGAGCATCTAGGCGGACCAGAAAGTAATGAACAAATCCTGAAACGTCATCAGCGGTATCTGCAGATTGGAGATAAAGGATGCATGTTTAGCATCAACCCGTTTCCAGAGGCAAAGGCAGCCGGTTCCGTTGGCTACTGGCAAAAAGTATGGAACGATGAATTTGTGTACGAAATCGGTTGGAGCGTCCTCCCTTCCTTTCAAGGAAAAGGAATCGCATCTCATGCCGTGATGGCACTGATAGAGAAAATCAAAGCCGAACGAAAATACAAAAACATTCACGCATTCCCTTCGATCAGTAATCCTGCATCAAACGCAATTTGCCGCAAGCTCGGCTTCAATCTCATCTCCGAATGTGAATTCGAATACCCGCTAGGGAGCTTTATGCAATGCAATGATTGGTGCCTGGAACTTGAATGAATTCTTTAGATGGATAGCGGAAGGATTATTCTCGGGTCGAATTATGTTGGGTTTAGGTGAATTATTTCCCGGGAAAGTCGAATTATTCTGGGGGTTGGTCGGATTATTCCCGGGGTAGGACGTCCCATCCGTCAATATTCATATAACTGAAACCGAGAAGTTATTATATCTTTATGAAGGTTAGGTTGATTCTCTGATTTTAAGTTTGGTAGGCAATTTAATGACGTCGCGCTTTACTTTCAAATCATCATTTAAATATTTTATCAACTCTATTACAGTGCGTTGTCCTAGTTCCATAATCGGTATATCGATTGTGGTTATGGTGGGGGTCGTGACTTGGCAAATAGATTGATTATCATAACCAACTATAGCTAGGCATTCCGGTATTTTATAGCCCAACATAGTTGCCTTTTTAATAATTCCTGCTGCTACCTGATCATTTCCAGTAAATAAGGCAGTAGGTTTTTCTTTTAATTTTATTATTTCATCACAAATACGGAATCCATCTTCAATATTAAATCCATGCCCAAATATCCAGTCTTCATTATGTAGTAAATTATTATCCGCTAAAGCTTTTAAAAACCCCTCTTTTCTTTGACCTTGGGCCTGACTATAAGTAGTGTCGTAGCAAAAACCTATCTTCCTATGGCCTTTTTTTATTAAATGATTAACGGCTTTGTATGTCGCTTCGAATTCATCATAACCAATAATTGGTATGGAGGCGGAATGATGGTATTCATTACACAGTAAAATTGGGCCGTATGTCAAATAAGGCTTTATTACATTCCATTCATTTTCTAATGCTCCTAAAATAACCCCATCTACTTCTCTATTCTTTAATTTTCCCATAACATCTAATTCATTTTTCGAATCATAAAAGGTTTGAAAAATAAGAACTTTATAATCATTTTCCAATGCTGCTAGAGATACTCCTTTAACCAATTGGGCAAAGAATGGATGATCGAATCTTGGGACTGATATTGCAATGGTTTTGGTTTTATTTGCCCTGAAATTCCGGGCAAGTGAACTTGGTGCATAATCAAGCTCTTCAATGACCTTTAAGATTTGTTCCCGTTTTTCTTTAGATACATATGGATGATTATTTAAGACTCTAGATACCGTTGTTTTAGAGACATTACACATCTTGGCTATCTCGCTAATTTTCGTCATTTAATCCCATCCTTGTAATAAGTGGTTGACATGTTATCGATTTCAGAAGTTATTATAAATCCGTTCCTAATATATTAACAAAATTTTTCTGAGTTGTATTTTTAAAAAGTTATGGAAGCTAATGGAGGGATTGTTATGTTATTGAATAAAAAGGGCGGGTTTAAGTTACTGCCAAATGTTGAAGACCCAAAATACATTGTATTCTGTGATTTTGATGAAACCTATTATCCTCACTCCATGAGTCTCGAGAGGCAGAAAGATTTATATGAACTTGAAAATTATTTAGAGGCAAAAAGCATTGATGAAGAACTTGTCTTTGGCTGGGTCACTGGGAGTAGTATCGAATCAATATTACATAAAATGGAACGTGGTGGGTTCAGGTTTTTCCCGCATTTTATTGCCAGCGACCTAGGTACCGAAATCACCTATTTCTCAGAAAATAATTTTTTGGAAAAGGACCCCGATTGGCATTCACAGATTAATATCGAAGAATTTAATAAAAGGAAAGTCGATGAAATTTATAATGTTCTGCATAACGGCAATATCCCATTGATTCCCCAGACTCAACTGGGAAGTTCACGCTACAAAAGAAATTATTATTATCAAATACAACATGAATCCGTCGACAAGAAGAACTTAGCCACCATCCAAAGGGTGGCCAAAGAGTACGGGATAGGGGTGAATATCAATCGTTGCAATCCACTTGCCGGCGATCCTGAAGATAGTTATGATATAGACTTTATCCCATTAGGTACTGGAAAAAATGAGATTGTACGTTTTATGCTAGACAAATTCGGGCTGAGTCGGGAGCATGCCTTTGCATTCGGGGATAGCGGCAATGATCTGCTCATGTTAAAAAGTGTCAAACATGGTTACCTGGTAGGGAATGCAACTCAAGAAGCCAAGGAGGCTCATACTAAGATAGCGACAGGTACGTACTCTAAAGGAATATTAAGAACCTTGCAATCGATCATTACTATTTAAGGGGAAGTATAAGTAATGATGAAAAGGTAGTTGGTGGCTCTTGCACAGCTTTACGGTATGGATTTTCTTTCAAGCAAACAATTCATTCCATGTTACTTTGCCTGCAAGCTTATCAGCGGGAATCTTGTTTGCTTTTTGGTATTTGAATAATGCCGCCTCGGTTTTTTCCCCGAATACTCCGTCAAGGAGACCGGGGTTAAATCCTTTCAGATATAGCGCTGCTTGCAGGATCCATGTGATATTGCAGCTAGCTCCTTTTTTTATTATGACGGTTGCATTCTTCGTTTTAGGCCCCCATTTTCCATCGACAACAAGCTTTTTATTGAATTGCTTATTCAATTCCGTTTGTAAACCTATTATAAGGGCCGTTCGAGTGTCGGGACCATAAAACCCATCATCCTCGATATTCGTTTCATATCGGCCATTTAATGTTTTTTGAATCGAAATTATATGATTATCTCCTTTGCCGGTATTCGGGATTGCCATTTTTTCCAATTTGGGGGTGAGTTGAGGTTTTTTTCCTGATTGTAACTGTTTATAAGATAGCCCGCCTGTCATCTCCAGGTGGGGATAATCCTTGAATGAACTCCAATCCCCGCCCCATTTAAATCCTAAAGCCTTACCTATGGCAGACACGCGCTGCCACTTTGAATCAACTTTCCATATCGCTCTCCTGCCATCATCACTCACAATGAAGAAATCAATAGCCAGTCCATAATTATGATAGGATTGCCCTGGCTTAGCGTTCGTCACGATAGGTTTAGCTAGATTACTATAGTTTATTCCATTGTAGCTGTAAACTCGTCCTTGACCATAAAGGTTGGCTTGTTCTTCCATAGAGCGATAACCTGCACTTATCTGTACAGTGATCCCTTCATTATAAGCACGTTCCACCATTTCCAATGCTGATGCCTTCACAACAGGATTCATCCCTTTGCCCATCTTTTTCACTGATCTCTCCAATAATGTTCGTAATGCTACTTTCACTGTAATCCCTCCTTTTAGTTCCCATCAAACTTTATATAAGCCTTTTTAACGGAAAAGTAGCAGAGTTGTAAAAGTTTGTTCTCATTTATTGGAGAATAGAAGGAAAATGTTATTTATTTAACAAACGTTCCAGTTGATTTCAGAAATCCGCTCCCTTTCCGCCGACTGTCTGCCAAGCCTCCTCGCCGGTAAACGGCTGTGGGGTCTCGGCTAGCCAGTTATTCGGCAGGAGTGTCGCATATTTCTTCCATCCATTAAGGGTTACAATAAAACAACATGACGGATAACCTGGTCTTAAACTTGGTTCGGGATGAGTCCAGCATACAGTTTTCCTTAACAAACGCTCCAGTTGATTTCTGAAATCCGCTCCCTTTCCGCCGACTGACTGCCAAGCCTCCTCGACGCAAGCGTCTGTGGGGTCTCAGCTAGCCAGTTATTCGGCAGGAGTGTCGCATATTTCTTCCATCCATTAAGGGTTACAGTAAAACAACATGACGGATAGCCTGGTCTTAAACTTGGTTCGGGATGATTCCAGCATACAGTTTTCCTTAACAAACGTTCCAGTTGATTTCTGAAATCCGCTCCCTTTCCGCCGACTGCCTGCCAAGCCTCCTCGACGCAAGCGTCTGTGGGGTCTCGGCTAGCCAGTTATTCGGCAGGAGTGTCGCATATTTCTTCCATCCATTAAGGGTTACAGTAAAACAACATGACGGATAACCTGGTCTTAAACTTGGTTCGGGATGAGTCCAGCATACAGTTTTCCTTAACAAACGTTCCAGTTGATTTCTGAAATCCGCTCCCTTTCCGCCGACTGACTGCCAAGCCTCCTCGCCGGTAAACGGCTGCGGGGTCTCGGCTAGCCAGTTATTCGGCAGGAGTGTCGCATATTTCTTCCATCCATTAAGGGTTACAGTAAAACAACATGACGGATAGCCTGGTCTTTAACTTGGTTCAGGGCGGGAGCAATCCGAAACTCCTATTGCCGAGAAATTGATGGAACCGCAAGAATGTAGACGAATTGAGAGAAGAGCCAGTTTCCCTACTATATTTCTAAAAAAAGAAGTCCAGTTGATTGGAACGGAAGGTGCGAGACTCCTGCGGGAAAAGCGCGTCAAGGGGAGACCCCGCAGGCGCAAAGCGACGAGGGCCGACCGCCCGCGGAAAGCGAGTGCCTGGAGTGGAAATCATTACACATACCTTCTTAAATGTCTGCCAAGTATTGATAACTGAGGTGAAAAAGCTTGTTGTTCCTTCATGATAGAAAGGGAATTTCTCCAAAAAAATAAGACTGCTTCCGTTCGCCCGTTTGCGAATGAAAGCAGTCTTATAATGTATTATTTTATTAATCTCTTAACTTACGCTTTAATTTCAATAGATGGGCTTATTGTAAAGTCAGCCTCTGTTTTACTTTTCACTTCATCAAGTGTTACGCCATTTTGCAATTCAATCAATTCCATGCCAGCTTCCGTAAACTGAAAAACAGCCAGTTCGGTAATCAGGCAATGGACGACTTTTTCTCCCGTCAATGGCAATGTACAGCTTTTTTTCACTTTGGATTCCCCATGCTTGTTCACATGGTCCATGATGACGACAATTCGTTTTGCACCTTGGACGAGGTCCATCGCTCCCCCCATTCCTTTTACCATCTTTCCTGGAATCATCCAGTTTGCCAAGTCCCCATTCTCGGAAACCTCCATCCCGCCTAAAATGGCTAGATCGATGTGGCCGCCGCGAATCATCGCGAATGATTCAGCGCTATCAAAAAATGATGCTCCCGCTTTTGCCGTTACCGTTTCTTTTCCTGCATTGATCAAATCCGGATCGACTTCATCTTTTTGGGGATAAGGCCCGATTCCCAGTAAGCCATTTTCCGATTGAAGCATGACATTAAAGTCATTTGGAATCATGTTGGCAATCAAGGTCGGCATTCCAATCCCTAAATTCACACACATACCATCTTTGATTTCTTTAACGGCCCGTTCTAAAATTAGTTGTCTAGTCATTCGAATACTCCTCCTTTTTATGCGTTAGCAGTTGTAAGTCTTTCAATTCGTTTTTCATAGTCATTCCCTACAAGCACTTTCTGTACATAAACCCCTGAAGTATGAATTTCATCTGGATCGAGCTCCCCTGTGCCCACGAGCTCCTCCACTTCGACAAGCGTGACTTTCCCTGCTGTGGCAACGACAGGGTTAAAATTCCTTGCCGTTTTCCGATATACAAGATTACCGAAATGATCTGCTTTCCAGGCTTTTACAAAGGCAAAATCTCCGACTATTCCTTTTTCCATAATGTATGTGCGGCCATCAAACTCTTTATGTTCTTTACCTTTTGCGACTTCCGTTCCTACTCCTGTAGCTGTATAAAAGGCAGGAATTCCCGCTCCGCCCGCTCTTAAACGCTCGGCCAGCGTTCCTTGGGGAACTAGCTCGACCTCAAGCTCGCCACTTAAAAATTGCTGTTCAAATAACTTATTTTCCCCAACATAAGAAGCGATCATTTTCTTGATTTGTTTATTTTCAAGCAATAGACCTAGACCCCAATCATCGACACCACAATTGTTGCTGACAATCGTCAAATCCTTTACACCTTTGTTACGCAAAGCTATGATAAGTTTTTCTGGTATTCCGCTTAATCCGAACCCGCCTACGATAATGGTTGCTCCATCCTCGATTTGTTGAATAGCGCTATCAAAAGATGTTAATAATTTACTCATTTTCCATCATCTCCATTCTTAATACTATTCTATTAAATAAACAGTGATGTTGCAAAAGCTATGATGAACACGGTCACTGTTTTCAAAACCGTAATCGCAAAAATATCCTTGTAAGATTGACGATGTGTCAGTCCTGTAATGGCAAGCAAGGTAATGACGGCACCATTATGCGGCAGCGTATCCATTCCGCCAGATGCCATGGATGCTATTCGATGAAGCATTTCCGGGGTGATTCCGACACTTTGGGCCACCTGCAAATAGTGACTTCCCATTACCTCTAACGCAATCGAAAGTCCACCAGATGCAGACCCGGTAATCCCTGCCAGCACATTGACGGCAATAGCTTCGGATACGAGCGGATTACCGCTTGCATTGAACACCCAGTTTTGAATGACCGAGAATCCAGGAAGCGTTTTCACCACATTCCCAAAACCGACTTCAGATGCAGTATTGAATATGGCAAGCAATGATCCCATTGCCGCAGCTGTTAATCCACTTGCCAATTTGACCTTGATGCGTCCAACATTCAGAAGCATCGCTGCAATAATACCGATTGTCAATGCAACAATCAAAGACCAGGATGAAGTGACTGTGCTTACATCGGCAATGTTGAAAGTTTCCTTCAACATCGAAGCATCATACCAGTGCTTAACGGAAATGCCACTGCGGCTGAAAGCAAAATTAAACGCTACGACAAGGATGAGCGGTACGATGGACAGCCAAAAGTTAGGCAGGTTTTGCTGTTCTGCACTTTCCGGTTCATTAATATGTCCTTCTCCGTAGCCTTCACCATTTGCCACCGCTTGTTTACGACGACGCTCTAACCAGATCATTCCTCCAGTGAATACCATGATCGCGCCAATAATCCCCATGATTGGAGCTGCATAAGTATCTGTTCCAAAATAATTGGTTGGAATGATATTTTGAATCTGAGGTGTTCCAGGAAGGGCATCCATCGTATAAGTGAAAGCCCCCAATGCTATCGTTCCTGGCAATAATCTTTTTGGAATGTCTGCTTCTTTAAAAATTGCCGCTGCAAATGGATAAACGGCGAATGCCACTACAAACAATGAAACCCCGCCGTATGTCAGCGCCGAGCACGCCAGCACTACAGCAAGAATAGCCTGCTTTGAACCTAATGATTTTACGATGGTCTTGGCAATGGATGCTGCTGCACCGCTCATCTCCATGACTTTTCCAAATACGGCCCCTAATAAAAATATCGGAAAAAACGCTTTTATATAGTTAGCCGCAAACGTCATATATGTCTCTGTATAACTCGGCAGCAAATGCCCACCGGATAAAATGACCGCCAATAAAGTAACAATCGGCGCTATGATAATGACCGGATAGCCCCGGTAGGCTAAAAAGATTAAAAGTCCCAGCGCCACCACAATGGCCAAAATTTGAATCACCATTTCAATTCCCCCTTTTCTCCCCTTGCCCCAAAATAATTCGGAAGCCCTTAATAGAACTATTAATCTCCTAAATTCCACATTTTTAATTTTTCCGCTTTTACCATCCAAGCCTGCCTTCCCCAAGTCAAGCTGAATGATTTCCCTAAGTGATTCCCAAATATTGAGAACGCTTTCAAAAATCTATTGATTATGAAATCCCTTTTCATTTTACGTGGAAACACACTATAAAATGACAGATAGGCCATTCACTAAAGTAATTATGCAATTATTGTGCCAACTTAAATACAAGGAAAAATCTCATCTTTTAAAGCTTTTTCAAACATTTTCTTTCCCTTTTTAAAAATAACATCCCTTAAAACTGTCAAGGTTTCAGTACACACAAGTATAAATTCCAAAAAAGTGTAAGCCTTTTCTTACAATATTTACATTCGCTCTCGTTTTATGTACGGTTTTCCTAACACACTAAAATCTTTGCTAGTAAAAGCTTATGGGGATGGGGTGTTTAAATGAAACATTGCGTTCACTTCAGGCAGATTCCTGAAAGCACCTTGAACGTTTTTAAAATAAAAAAACTGCAGGCAAACTCGATTTTCTTCGAATTTGCCTACAGTCTGGACCCTTTGGTAAAAGGGTCCTTTCTACAATCATAAACCATATTTATTCATTTTTTCGTACAGTGTTGTTCGACTCACTCCGAGTCTCTTTGCCGTTTCTGATTTATTACCAGAAGTCATTTCCAAACAGGAAACGATTGCGGCCCGTTCGGTTTCATCCATTACTTCAGCTAAAGTGCGGATCGAGACTGCTTCTTTATGACCCGTTATTTCTTTAGGGAGATGCTTGGAACGTATCATTTCCCCTTCATCAACTATATTCATTGCGCGTTCAATGATATTCTCCAACTCGCGAATATTACCCGGCCATTTATAATGACGCAGCAGCCGTAAAGCTTGATCGCTCATCCCCGTTACGCGTTTCTTCATAAGGTTCTGGTACTTTTCAACAAAATGATTTACCAGTATTTCAATGTCCTCCGGTCGCTCCCTTAAGGAAGGAACTTGGATTTGCAAAACTTTCAACCGGTAATACATATCAAGCCGGAATTCCCCTTTCGAGACCATTTCCTCCAGATTACGGTTCGTTGCAGCGATTACCCGTACATCAATCGGAATACTTCCCGTAGAACCGACCCTCTCAATCTCTTTTTCTTGTAAAACACGGAGCAGCTTCACCTGCATATGCAGTGGCAACTCGCCGATTTCATCCAGAAAAATCGTCCCGCCTTCAGCCGCTTCGAACTTGCCAGCTTTTCCACCTTTTTTTGCACCAGTGAAAGAACCCTCTTCATAGCCAAATAGCTCTGACTCCAGCAGCTCCGCCGGGATGGCGGCACAGTTCACTTTGACAAACACCCCCATGGCCCGTCTGCTGTCATTATGAATGGAATGGGCAAACAGCTCCTTACCTGTTCCGCTTTCGCCCAAAATCAATACATTCGAGTCGCTTTTAGCAGCAATTTGGGCTTGACCTTTCACTTCCATGAAAGCGGGACTTCTTCCCATCAAATGATCAAACGTATATGAGGCCTTATTTCTCTCACGAAAATCGCCTTTGTACTTTTTCAGCTCTACTTCAAGTGAATTTATCCGCTTGGAAAGAGCCGTAAATTGCCCGACATTCTTAAAAAGAATCTTCCCGACCGCCCCTATTAACTTACCTTGTTTCCTTATCGGGGAGCGGGTCGCAATTATATAATTATCTTTAATTTTTTGTAATTCAGCGACCTCTTGCTTGCCAGTTTTGGCGACCACATGCATACGGGTGTTTTCAATGACCTCCGTTACATGTTTCCCTATGGAGCTTTCCTGATCGACCCCAAGAAAATCCGCATAAGCGTGGCTCAGCATTTGGACATACCCTTCCGTATCGACCATCACCAAGCCGTCATAGGCAAACTCGATAATATCCTTAAACAAAAGTTCTTCATGATTATCGATATTAAGAAAATCACTTTTATTATTTGTAAATAATAGGAGGTAAATCTGATACTCCGCATCACCCATTTGAATGATGGCTTTTCTGACGATCCCATTATTATCATTCAAACGGATCGGAGTATTTACAGCTGGTACAAGGTTTTTTTCTAAAATCAAATTTATTTGCCGATCAAATTGATTCTCAGCAAAAGCCTCGGATAATACGCGATTGCATAGAACGATTTCTTTTTCGTTTTTCGTTACCAAAACACCAAAAGGCAATTCTTCCAATATCGCTTTCACTAATTCCAATTGAATAGTTTCATTATCGCTGGCCATTCCTCTTCTCCTTAATCCGTCTGAAGTTTCCTCCATTATATCATAGGAAAATGGGGCCAAGTCATTACCGTTCCACAATCAGCGCAGTTCCCTGTCCGCCACCGATACATAAGGTGGCAAGGCCTGTTTTGGCATCGCGGCGCTTCATTTCATACAATAAAGTCACTAAGATGCGGGCACCGGAAGCGCCTACCGGATGACCCAGGGCAATCGCCCCGCCATTCACATTCACTTTCTCCGGCTTCAGTTCAAGGTCCTTAAGCACGGCGAGCGACTGTGCCGCAAAGGCTTCATTCACTTCCATCAAATCAATATCATCTATTGTCAATCCCGCTTTTGCCAAAGCTTTCCTTGTCGCAGGAACTGGACCGTATCCCATGATTTTCGGATCAAGCGCGGCGTTTGCATATGTCTTGATTGTCGCTAATGCTTCCAGTCCGAGCTCGTCCGCTTTTTCTTTAGACATCAGGACTAACATCGCACCCCCATCATTGATTCCGGATGCATTTCCTGCCGTAACCGTTCCATTTTCCTTAAATGCAGGACGCAGCTTCGTTAGCTGGTCTATCGTCAGCCCATGTCGTGGGTGTTCATCTTGGTCCACCAAGATCGTCTTTCCTCTGCGTTTATATTCAACAGGTACGATTTCCTCTGCAAATCGTCCTTCAAGCTGCGCCTTTTCAGCTTTCATTTGGCTATTTAAAGCAAATTCATCCTGCTTTTCCCGGCTGATTCCCCACTGCTCGGCAATATTTTCCGCAGTCACGCCCATATGATATTGATTGAAAACATCCGTTAAGGCGTCATAAGTCATTGAATCGACTGCTTCGGCATTGCCCATTTTCTGCCCAAAACGATAATTTTGCAGTAAATACGGGGCATTGCTCATGCTCTCAATACCGCCGGCAAGAATCACATCGGCATCACCAAGGGCAATGAATTGCGCTCCCATTATGACCGTACGGAGGCCAGATCCGCAAAGTTTATTAATCGCCATGGCCGGCGTTGTTTCCGGAATTCCTGCATGAATCGCAACCTGACGTGCCACATTTTGCCCTAATCCAGCAGATAGAATATTTCCAACCAATACCTCATCGATCATGTCAGCCAAGATATTTGCACGCTTAATCGCTTCCTTAGCGGCCACAACTCCCAAGTCAACCGCCGAAACATTGGCAAGACTGCCTCCAAACGCACCAACTGGTGTTCTTGCTGCCCCTACAATCACTACTTCTCTCATAATACTTCCTCCTTCTCCATTTTTAATTTTCCCAGTTTAATAAAATTGCGGTCCCTCTCATTGATTTTTTGAGAAACGGTAGATTCTTCATACGTAAAAATGCCTTCTCCCGACTTCGTCCCAAGCTTTCCCTCAGCCACCAAATCACGAATCAAATCAGGGGCTTCCTTACTCTGGTCCAATACCGGTGAAACATTATCGAAAACACGCTGCCATGTATCAAGTCCGCCAAAATCAGCAATCTCGATCGGCCCGGTAAATGCCCATCGAAAACCCGGTCCAGCCGTTATCGCCGTATCGATATCCTCAGCATCGGCAACGCCCTCTTTCAATAGATAGAAGGCTTCCCTCATCAAGGCAGTCTGGAGACGATTCGCAATGAATCCTGCTATTTCTTTTTTCAAGAGAATCGGAGACTTGCCGATTTTACGCATTAAATCCATTGTTGTCTTGACGATTTCCGGCTTCGTTTCATCATGCTGAACAATTTCAACCAATGGAACCAAATGGCCAGGATTAAAGAAATGCGTGATGACCATTCGCTCCGCAAACGAGGCCTTCTCCATCAATTGAGTTATCGGAAAGGTCGATGTATTTGAAGCAACAATTGCATCCGGTTTGATTATTTCCTCCAGTTGCTGAAATAGATTTAATTTCAGCTCGATGACTTCCGGAATTGCCTCAATGATAAAATCAGCATCCCTTACTGCCCCTTCCAAATCTACACTGTATGTAATATTCGCTAAAGCACCTTGCTTTTCCTTATCAGTCAAAGCCCCTTCTTCAATGAGCAGTGATAGATTCTCAGAAATTCGATTTTGGGCATGGTATAGCAACTCTTCCTTTATATCGTTAATGGTGACGATATATCCGCTAACTGCAAAAGACTGAGCGATTCCACTACCCATTACACCTGAACCGATAATGGCTATTTTTTTAATCATCCAGCTTCCCCTTTCCGTTTCAATTACCTTTATTTACTCACCTTTTTATATATGCAATATCCATGCCAACGATAAGGGGAAATAAAATTCTTTTTTTATCTTGAAAATCATGATAGACTCTTACTCATTAACCTAAACCATATTTTTATAACCTTCCCTTTATATTTCCAATGGAGTTTACTCCGTGGAATATTCCCTGTTTACGACATAAAATGACAGACCTGGACCATTACATTTTTTATTGGAGGAATGTAATATGGTTAAAGATAAAGTGGCGATAATTACTGGATCTGCTAGAGGAATCGGCTTTGAGATTGGAAAGATATTTGCTGAAAATGGAGCAAAGGTCGTTTTGTCCGACCTTGATCAAAACACAGTTGAAAAAGCTGCTCTAGACCTAAGGAACAACGGCTTGGAGGTTATCGGCTTAAAAGCTGACGTAACAAGTGAAGTGGATATTATCCAACTAATCAAACAAGCTAAAGATAAATATGGACGAATAGATATTTTCATCAATAACGCCGGCCTTCAGCATGTTGCACCAATTGAAGAGTTTCCAACTGAAAAGTTCGAACTGATGATCAAAATCATGCTGACCGCGCCATTCATCTCAATTAAGAACGTTTTGCCAATCATGAAAGAACAAGGCTTCGGCAGAATCATCAACATCTCTTCCATTAACGGTCTGATTGGATTCGCCAACAAAGCAGCGTACAATAGTGCCAAACACGGTGTAATCGGCTTGACGAAAGTCGCCGCCTTGGAAAGCGCCTCTTTTGGCATAACCGTCAATGCCCTTTGCCCAGGATACGTAGACACGCCTCTCGTCCGCGGTCAATTGGAGGACCTGGCTAAAACAAGACAAGTACCGCTAGAAAGCGTTTTGGAAGAGGTCATCTATCCGCTTGTCCCACAAAACCGCTTACTCGATGTAAGCGAAATTGCCGACTACGCCATTTTCCTCGCAAGCGACAAGGCACGGGGCATCACAGGCCAGGCTGCCGTGTTAGATGGCGGATATACAGCTCAATAAAAACGAAAATGCATGTTAAAAACCCCGAATAAATGGCACCAAAAAAGGTGCTCTGTATTCGGGGTTTTCTGTCCGCATGGAAATGTGGGAAAATTTGGTGGCACAAAGAAATCCGCCATGTTAAAGTAATATAGGGATACCTCCCATTTTACAAATATTAAAAGGAGGCCGCGTCATGATTATTAAGTGGGTTAGACTGCGATAATTAAAAGCGCAGGCCAATCATCATGCTCCGGAAAGTATATATTGATCTGCGCCATGGTAACGGCTATTGGATAATATTTAATACGGAGGTAAAAAACATGAGTGAACAGATACTGAAAATAAATGAAGTGGATATATGTACAGAAAGCTTTGGGAACCCTAAGGACCCTGCCGTGCTATTGATCATGGGAGCGATGTCTTCATTAGACTGGTGGGATGATGACTTCTGTCTCCGCCTCGCCGATTCGGGGAGGTTCGTCATTCGCTACGATCATCGGGATCTCGGACGATCTACCGTTTATGAACCCGGTACCTCCAACTATACAATAACGGATTTGGCTGACGATGCCGCAGGTGTCCTGGACGCTTATTCCATAGGGCGGGCTTCTATCGTTGGAATGTCCCTAGGCGGTATGGTCGGCCAGATTCTTGCCTTAAGATATCCGGAACGCGTAACTACACTTACGCTAATTGCATCAAGTGTGTTCGGGACTGTAATGGAAAAACTGCCTCCAATGGACCAGAGCATATTGGATCATCATGCAATGAGTGCTTCCATAGATTGGTCAAATCGAGAGGCGGTCATCGCTTTTCTTGCGGATGGATGGAAAACTTTAGCCGGTTCCAAACCTTATGAGCAGGAAAGAATGCATAAACTGGCAACAAGAGAGGCGGACCGTGCCAAACAGCTACCAAGCAGATTCAATCATGCCTTGCTTGCTGGCGGGGACGAATATTTCGATCGAATGGGTGAGATCTCCGTACCTGTCCTCATCATTCATGGCACAGAAGATCCAGCCTTGCCTTACGAGCACGGGCTTGCTCTTGCGAAAGCCATCCCACAAGCTGAATTAGTGACTCTTGATGGATCAGGGCATGAGATTCATAGTGAAGACTGGGATATAATTATCGATTCAGTCATGAAGCTTACTTCGCGATAAAGGAATAAGCGAATAAATCAGCATAAAAGAAGCCGACCAATAAAGGTCGGCTTTTCTTTATACATTTGTTAGCAGAAACCGCCATATCCTTGAACGGGATAACAGCAATCGTTACCTCCATCGCCGCCGAAACAAGCAGCTCCAACGATGATTAAAAGGATAAACAATACGACTATAAAAGCGAAACCGCCACCAAATCCACCAATATCGTTACCACAATTTGAATCATGACCACAATTTGACAATAGAAACATCTCCTTATTTGTTTAGGAGGAAAAAATTAAATGGGTTAATTCAACTTATGTTCTAATTAGGATAATGACACAAAAATCACCGGAAACTTTTTTTTAACCACCCTCACGAACTAAATTAAGTATATCCGCACGTAATTTTACTGTTTGGAGATTTCATGCAGCTCTGCCCGACAACTTATTTACTCATTGAAATTTGTTCGCGACATCTAATTCCCACTAACTTCAGCTTATTGCACAATGAAGGTAAAAAGGTCCGAAGTATTTATGATAAAAGGAAATTCTTATATTCTTGTTTTTTCCATGGCTGTTCTGCTAACAATAGTACTCGTTTCATCTACACCCATACTAATTAAAACTTTACTCGCTATTATAACGATCGCGTTCGTATTTCCTGTCAATAGGAAGCTTCTGTTTAAAGACAAATTCAGAAAAATCAAAGTGGCCTTCTACTCATCAGTGACCCTTACAATTGGTTTATTTCTAGTTTCGATTTTTGAAGAACCATCCTTTAAATTGGATGGAGATTTCCTGATCATTATGGTTGTGCTTTTTTATAGTTTAATTGGAAATTTCCGTATGGCTTACCAGTCTCACTGATGGCTGAATTTATCTCAATGAAGTTTTACAATATTCGTTTCTGGTTATCTGGATTAATACATATTGGTTTCGGATTGGCTACATACTTTATTGACCCGGGGGGTTTCTTTATCTTTGCGGTTATATGCTCTATAACCTTTTTTACACTAGATGAAATCACTAAAGTATATCCGACTTCTTGACCAGGGAACAAAAAATGAAAAGGATATAAAGAAATTAATCTCTTTTATCCTTTTCAAGCAGCTCAATAACTCTATCAAGTTTTTGTTCCATTCTATTGGATTTGTTTGACCTTGCAAGAAGAGAACGAACAAAAAAGTAAACCGCAAAAATCATACCAGACAACAAAATAAACATAATAAGTTGATATACTAAATCACCGATATTTAAACCCAAATACCCCCACTCCTTTCTTTTTTTCGGAATAACTATAATTATATCTACTGCACAGGACATAGAGTTGGCAAAAGCTATTACTATAGCTTTTTAGATATCACTTTTATTTCTTTATATATTTGTGTAAGTAATATTAGAATATGTATAGGGATCCCGACTGCAAGTCCAACCAAGGGCGAATAAGGCCCAGCGAAAGTAAAGAGCGATACAAGTGTAATAGTTATATATACAGAGATAATTAACGCCGTCAAAAGATTTCTCCTTTTTTGGATAATTATAGCATAAATCTCTTACTTGTCTGCTAACCTGCATACCCCCTTTACCAACCCCAGTCGAATTAGAAAAACGGTAAAAACACCTCGAACATTATTAAAGAGTTAACAGTTGAATTTCCCTCTATAACCCTCATAGATCTAAACTTCGGTAATGGAAACGAAACTTCGTTGGGATGCCTTAAAAAGAGCCTAGGACTTCTTTGTTCACTTTTTATAAAAACCGAGCAAAGAAGCCCTTTTTGGCTATATCTTTATTTTCGTATGCACTGCTTTTCATTGTTTAGCTTTTTGCTTCCCTTTTATATTCGTTCATTTCTTTACCGCGTTCCATACAACCGCTAATGCTAAATTATAAACCTATAAATATTTATAGTTTGTCCGGAAAAATAAGCAACCTGTCCAAGCAATTGCCTTATTTTATTAATACTATATTTTGTAACTACTCGAAAATAACTTTGGCAGTGGTTAGTACGGTTCGATACTACACTCCATTTCATTTTCGAAAAAAAATAGTTACAAGAAAGGATTGAGATTTCATGGGAAATTTCGGTAAAAATAATCCAATGCACAGCAACTGGGGTTCTGCATGTTCCGACAGCGACTTGGGTTTCGGGAATGATTCAAGATTCGGTAATGATTCAAGATTTGATTCTCATTCAAAATTTGATCATCATTCAAAATGCAAAAAATCATGTAAGGTTTGTAAGTCTGATGACGTTTCTGCTTGCAAATGTAATTTTAAAGCTCCAGAACGCGAACTCGCTGCACCATTAAACAGCGACTGCGTCCTCGTTAATTCAGTTGTAGGCTCAAAAGCGGTACAAAAGGTTGCAGAATCAGTATTTCCTTTTACCGCGTTTACTCCTGCAATTCCAGCAGGCTCCACTATTGTTTCAGTAGCTGTTGTAACAGGTAGTATTACCCGTAACACGTCAATCATTAGGGACAAAGTCGTTAACATCGGGCTTATTTCTGTAACTATTACAGTAACATTTTTGGCACCAGGAGCAACCACTCCTGCAACAGCCGTGCTTATAACGAGTTTACCATTCCAGGAGCATACAGATTTTCCAGGTGCCTGCCCTGAGGATACAGTAATAGAACCCACACCCGTAGTAGAAGGAATCTTTACTCAAGCAGGAACTCCATTCGTAACCGGCACGGGAGTTGTTACTACCAATGCCATTTTAGTCAAGGTTGTACTACGCACTACAATTACAGTGACTCGACAAGTTATTGTAGATTCACATGGTGGTATTTGCGACGTAAATGACCGTCGTTGTGACTCTCCGACTACTCCACCATCATTTAATTTTTAATGCTGCGCCATAAGCAACTTAAATGTTAGTTTTGTCTTGACTAGAAAAGCCCTCTCTAAATAGAGAAGGCTTTGCTTTTATTTATATTTTAAAAGATAGAAAGGAGTGACGGTTCTATGTCTTATCACGAGGATTGTTGTAAGAAGAAACACTACGATAATGAACATCACGATCATTGCTGGAAGCAGGAAAAATGCTGCGATAATGAACATCACGATCATTGCTGGAAGCAGGAAAAATGCTACGATAATGAACATCACAATCATTGTTGGAAGCAGAAAAAATGCTGCGATAATGAACATCACGATCATTGTTGGAAGCAGAAAAAATGCTGCGATAATGAACATCACGATCATTGTTGGAAGCAGAAAAAACACTGCGATAATGAGCATCACGATTGTTGTAAGAAGAAAAAACACTGCGATAATGAGCATCACGATTGTTGTAAGAAGAGAAAACGCTGCGATAATGAGCATCACGATTGTTGTAAGAAGAAAAAACGCTGCGATAATGAGCATCACGATTGTTGTAAGAAGAGAAAACGCTGCGATAATGAGCATCACGATTGTTGTAAGAAGAAAAAACGCTGCGATAATGAC